>NZ_JALHPM010000273.1:0-6258 GCF_022842525.1 Luteitalea sp. | reverse complement strand
CCTACCTCCGTCCTCCCTCCTATCTCCTCCGTCCTCTCTAGGCTCGCCATGCCTCGCATCACCCTCTACATCAAGGATGCCGACCTGCCGACGTGGCTGCGCGCCCGCGATCTGGCGGTCGCGCGCGACGAAAGCCTGTCCGCCCTGGTGATCACGGCGCTCGAACTCGTGGTCGGTCGTCGCGAGTTACCGACCGCAGCCGGCGCGGAGGCGATGTCGACCATCGAGCTGGTGGGATGGGACTGGCGGCGGCGGACCGTGCCCCGCACGCTGCGGTTCACCGGCGTCCGGGCGGCCCAGGAAGGCGCGCTGACGGCGTATCTCACCCGGTCCGGCAAGATCGTGCTCGAGGAGTGGGCGCTGCTCGATGAACGCTACCTGGCGGTCTTCGACTCGTTCGAGGCGCTGCAGGCCGATCCCCTCGCGGATGCCCTGGACAGCGGGGTGCTCGTCGACCTCGCCGCGGCCGCAGGCACGCAGTACGTCGAAACGCTCGAATAGCACCTGCTATAGTCCCCGCACCCTGGAGACCCTGCTCATGCGCGCATCCCTGTTCGTCGTTCCCGTCCTCGCCCTCGCGGCGCTCGTCGCCGCCCCGTCGTCCGTGTCTGCCCAGTCGGTCGCGATGGACGGCATTCGCGGCGAGTTCGCCGCCGTCAAGGCCTCGGTGATGAAGGCGGCCGACAAGGCCCCCGAGTCGATCTACGGCTACCAGCCGACGCCGGAGGTCTACACCTTCCGCAAGATGCTGCTGCACATCGCGGATGCGAGCTACAGCATCTGCTCCGGCTTCAAGGGCACGCCCGGGCAGCGACCGAAGGTGAACGCGGACGCACCGCTGCCGAAAGCGGACGTCACCGCCGCGCTGACCGCCAGCTTCGCGTACTGCGACGAGGCCATGGCCGCGGCCACCGACGGCACGCTGGCGGAACTGGTGACGTTGTCGTCGGGCGCGAAGCGGCCGAAGAGCTACTACGCGAGCCACCTCCTCGCGCATACGAGCCTGCACTACGGCAACGTCGTGACCTACATGCGTATCAACAAGCTGTCGCCGGGGAACTAGGCGGAAACCGCGGGTCCGGCCCGCCCGCTCTCCCTACGCCAGCAGGGCGTCCACGACCGTGCCGTGGACGTCGGTGAGGCGGAAGCGGCGCCCCTGGTGCAGGTACGTCAGGCGCTCGTGATCGACGCCGAGCAGGCGCAGCAGCGTGGCGTGGAAATCGTGGACATGCACGCCGCCATCGACGATGTTGTAGGCGAAATCGTCGGTGGCGCCGTGCACGTAGCCCGGCTTGACGCCGCCCCCGGCCATCCAGATCGAGAAGCAGCGGGGGTGATGGTCGCGCCCGTAGTTGGTGGCGGTCAGCTTCCCCTGTGAGTAGCTGGTCCGGCCGAACTCGCCCCCCCACACCACGAGCGTGTCGTCGAGCAGACCGCGGCGCTTGAGGTCCGTGACCAGAGCGGCGCTGGCCTGATCGGTCTCGCGGCATTGCCGCTCGATCCCCTTCGGCAGGCTGTCGTGCTGGTCCCACCCCTGGTGATACAGCTGGATGAACTTGACGCCGCGTTCGGCCAACCGCCGCGCCAGCAGGCAGTTGGCGGCGAAGGTCCCGGGCTTCTTCGCGTCGGGGCCGTACAGGGCGAGAGTCTCCTCGCGTTCGTTCGAGATGTCCATCACACCGGGCACGCTCGCCTGCATGCGGTAGGCCATCTCGTACTGGGCGATGCGCGCGTCGACCGTCCCGTCGCCGAGCCGCCCGGCCGCGTCGCGGTGCAGATCGCGCAAGCGGTCCAGCAGCAGGCGCCGAGCCTGCGGCGTCACGCCCGCCGGATTGGCGAGGTACAGCACGGCGTCCTTGCCACTCCGGAACTGCACGCCCTGATGTTCCGACGGCAGGAATCCGCTCCCCCACAACCGGGAATACAACGGCTGGTCGACCTTGCCGGGCGTGATCAGCACCACGAACGCCGGCAGGTCGGCCGTGTCGCTGCCCAGCCCGTAGTGCGTCCAGGCGCCCATGCTCGGGCGGCCGGCGATCTGGGAGCCGGTCTGGAAGAACGTGATGGCGGGGTCGTGGTTGATCGCGTCGGTGTGCATCGATCGCACGATGCAGAGGTCGTCGACGACCTTCGCCGTGTACGGCAGCAGGTCGGAGACCCAGGTGCCGGCGGCGCCGTGCTGCGAGAACCCGAACTGCGAGCCCGCCAGCGGCAGGGACGACTGATTGCCGGACATGCCCGTGAGGCGCTGCCCCTGCCGCACCGAGTCCGGCAGTTGCTCGCCGTTGCGCGTGCGCAGGACCGGCTTGTCGTCGAAGGTCTCGATCTGCGAGGGCCCCCCGGCCATGAACAGGAAGATGACCCGCTTGGCCTTGACCGGATAGTGGAGGTCGGTGCCCAGGATGCCCGGGACGCCGCCATGGCTGGGCGCCTGCCCTGCCGCCCGCAACCTCGGCGGGTTGACCAGATCGGCCAGGGCGATGCCGCCGAGGCCAAGACCGACGCGTGACAGCAGGGCTCGACGCGAGAGGCCGGCCGTCGGCAGGTGGCCGGTGCAGTGTTGGGTACTCATGCGGCTCGCCTCATCGTGTCACCACGAAACCGTCGAAGTTCATGATCAGGCTCGTCACGCTCGTCGTCGCCGCGACGTCAGGCGCCGGCAGCGAGACGTCTGGCGGCGTCTGCCCCACCCGCCGCAGGTGCTCGGCCGCCGACGGGTCGTCCCTATACAGGCGCTGTTGCTCGTCGAAGGCCTGCGCGAGCGTGCGTGCCTCCCTGTCGTCGGGCGCACGGCCGATGAGGCGCCGGAACGCCTCGCGATGCCGCGCGGCCGGGTCGTGCGGGTACTGCCGCACCAGGCGTTCGGCCAGCACGCGCGCCGCTTCGACGAACTGCGGATCGTTGAGCAGGACGAGCGATTGCAGTGGCGTGGTCGTCACGTCGCGCCTGGCCACACAGACCTCCCGCGACACGGCATCGAAGGTCGACATCGCCGGCGGCGGGGACGTGCGTCGCCAGAAGGTGTACAGGCTGCGGCGATACAGCTTGTCGCCCGTGTCCTGCACGTACGTCTGCCCGGTACCCGACTGCTCCCAGAGCCCCTCGGGCTGATACGGCTTGACGCTGGGGCCACCGATGGTGGGCACGAGGAGTCCGCTGGCTGCGAGGGCGCTGTCGCGGATGTGTTCGGCCGGCAGCCGCACGCTCGGCCCGCGGGCGAGCCACTGGTTCTCGGGATCCCGGCGCACGAGTTCGGGTGTGCCCTGCGAGGCCTGGCGGAACGTCCCGGAGAGCACGATCTGGCGGTGCAGGGCCTTGACGTCCCAGCCGCTCTGCACGAACTGCGTCGCCAGCCAATCGAGCAGTTCCGGGTGCGTCGGCAGGCGGCCCTGACTGCCGAAATCCTCGACGGTGGCCACGAGCCCCCGGCCAAAGTGCATCTTCCAGACGCGATTGACGATGACGCGCGCGGTGAGGGGGTTGTTGGGACTGGTCAGCCAGCGCGCCAGGCCGAGGCGGTTGCGCGGCTGGTCGGCGGGAAACGGCGGCAGGCTCGCGGGGGTCTCGCGCGGCACGACCTCGGTCGGCGCATCGTAGGCGCCGCGGGCGAGCAGGTACGCCGGGCGCGGCGTGGGAAGCTCCTCCATCACCATCAGCTCGGGGACGCGGGCGACGAGGCGGTTCTCCTGCACACGAAGGCGATGCACGTCGGTGCGGGCCGCGTGCGACGGCGCATGCACGCGCGTGAAGAAATGCGCCCGCGCCTCGGCGTCCGACATCGTGCTGCGACCGAGACTGCCCCCCACCTCCGCTGCGGTCAGGGCCACGTCGTACACGCGCAGGTCGTCGACGAGGCCGTTGCGGAAGCCACTGTCGCGGAAGCGCCCGCCGAGCATCAGCGGTGCCGGCTTGGCCTGCAAGTCGCCCGCGTCCTTGTCGTACAGGATGTCCCTGGTGAGTCGATCGCGCACGACGTCGACCAGGGCGGCGACACCATCGACGTAGATGACCAGTCCGGCGGCGCGACTCGATCCGTCGTAGGTCACCGTCACCGACGACCACTGCCCGATCGGCAGGGGCGCACGCGTGCGGATCGCGACGGCATTGCCGGGCCAGAAATGCACCAGCGCGAAGAAGGGGCGACCTTGGTCCAGCGTCAGCTCGAAGCCCCGACTCGCCGCGTCCGTCCAGGCGCGGGACTGGTGCAGGACGACGGCGCGCGCCTGCGTCTCGGTCGGCTTGACGCGCACGGCAATCGAGAAGGGGTCGATGCGCGAGAACACGCGGACACCGGCATGGGTCACCGTGTTGTCGCCGTTGAACCGCAGGGCGTGTCCGCCAGTGGCCTCGGCATCGGCCACCAGCTCCGGGCTGTCCTGCAGTGTCGCGCTGCTGCGCGCCACGAGGTCCGGTGTCGTGGCCGTTCCCTCGGTCGTGTCGAACGGCAGATGGGCGATCGGGGCGGGTGGCACGACGGAGGCGCCCGTCCGCCAGGCGCGGAACGCGGGCTCGGCGCGACGGGCCAATCGGGCGAGACGCGCCTCGCTGGCGGCGATGCGGCTGGTCAGCGCCGCGTGCGCGCGCTGCTCGTGCGCCGGCCACAACGCCATCGTCGGGGTCGGGGTGGCGTTCGTGAAGTGGGAGTAGAGCCCGGACTCGTCGATGCTGTTGAAGAAGGCGAACAGCGAGAAGTAGTCGCGCTGCGTGATGGCGTCGAACTTGTGGTCGTGGCAGCGGGCGCACTCGAGGGTCAGGCCGAGCATGGCCGAGCCGAAGGTGTTGACGCGATCGGCGACGTACTCGGTGCGGAACTCCTCCTCGATGCTGCCGCCCTCGTTGGTCTGGCGATGCAGGCGGTTGAAGGCCGTGGCGATGCGCTGCTCGCGGGTCGCCTCGGGGAGGAGGTCTCCCGCCAGCTGCCATGTCAGGAACTGGTCGTAGGGCAGGTTGCGATTGAAGGCCGAGATGACCCAGTCGCGGTAGGGCGACATGTCGCGCGTCACGTCGGCCTGGTAGCCGTAGGTGTCGGCGTACCGCGCGAGATCGAGCCAATCGGTCGCCATGCGCTCGCCGTACGCCGGCGAGGCAAGCAGGCGATCGACCACCCGACGGTACGCCGCGGGCGAGTGATCCGCCGCGAAGGCGTCGAGGTCGGACGGCGTAGGCGGCAGGCCCGTGAGGTTGAACGAGAGCCGGCGCAGCAGCACCTCGGGCGACGCCGGCGGCGCTGGGGCGAGCCCCTCGCGCGTCAGCCTCGCACGAACGAAGGCGTCAATCGCGTCGACTGGCGCGGCACCTGCCTCCTGCACGGCAGGCGGGTCGGTGGGCTGGACCGGCTCCCACGACCAATGCCCCCGGTAGTCGGCGCCCTCGGCGACCCAGCGCACCAGCAGGGCCTTGTCGGCCGTCGTCAGTGCCTGATGCGCGTCTGCCGGCGGCATGACGTCCTCATCGTCCCCCGGCAACTGGATGCGGCGAATCAGCTCGCTCCTGTCGGGGGCGCGGGGCGTGACCACGGCCATCCCGCCACCGAGATCCCCAAAGAGCCCGTCGCGGGTATCGAGCCGGAGCTTCGCCTTGCGCTTGCTGGCGTCGGGCCCGTGACACCGGAAGCAGCGGTCGGACAGGAGGGGGCGAATCTGCCGATTGAAGTCGATGGCAGGTTCGGCCGTGGCCGTCGGCACCTGCGCCCTCATGCGCGCGACACCGGGTGCGAGCGCGCACGCCAGCAGCAGTGCCATGCCCCACCGGGACTGCCTGCGCGTCTGCGGTTGCCCCATGGGCGCATTCTCTGGAGCGGCGGCGATGGCTGTCAAATGCGCCGGCGCCAGCGCAGGCTGTAGGCTGCAGGGATGATCGACCGTGACGAGTCGGGAGCGGCCGTGCGTCAGGCCCTGAGGGGATGGCAGCAGCGCGTGCAGGCCGTCATCGAGATCGGACGCGACAGCGACGATCTCGCCGTGCGTCTCCCGGTGCTCGACCAACTCGCGCAGGAACTGGTGACCGACCTGGGACGGGCGATCGACGGCCTGGACGCCGTGTCCCGCGCGCCCGCCGTCGTCCTGCCTGCGGGCGTGGACGTCCTGCGAGAGGCGCTCGGCAAGGCTCAGGACCAGTTGAGGGGGATCGAACTGTGGCACCGCGCCCCCAGCGTGGCCGCCCTGCGTCGGGCGCGCGACCACTTCGCCGTGGCGGCCGACCGCCTGGATGCCCCGGGCACCGGCGCGGCTGAGGCGGCGCGAGACGCCGACCAGTGAC
>NZ_JALHPM010000272.1:0-6260 GCF_022842525.1 Luteitalea sp. | reverse complement strand
ACCGACCGCGGAGCCACGGCCACCGGCGGCGCGACCGAGGGCTCGACCGCCGGGCGCGGCGGTGCGGCAGACGCGGTCGGAGACGGATCGTCACTCGCGGACGTCGTCGGGTCCGGGGCGCTCTCTGCCGGCGCCTCGGCCGACGACGCTGACGCGGGCGGCCGATTCAGGCTCTGCCAGGTGCCGTACCCGAGGGCCGCCAGCACCAACAGGACGGCCACGAGCAGCCAGGGGCGCCGGCCGGGAACCTCGTCGGTGTGGGCCTCCCAGGGGCGCGGCGATTCCACCGCCGCCACCGTCCGGTCGTCATCGTCCAGATGCCAGTCGCGCGCCTGGCCGTGCCCGTCCTCGGGCGCGGGTTCGTGGCGCATGACGAGCGGGTCGACTGCCGGCTCCGGCTCTGGCGGTGCCGTGTCGTCCGGGACGTCGGCGACGAGCCACTCCTGCTCGACATCGGCGTCGGTGTCGCCCTCGCCGGGCGCTGGGTCGACGTCGCGTCGGGCCCCGACGGTGTCGATCACCGGGCTCTCGACCGTGCCGTCCTCTTCGGGAAACAGCGACAGCGCGATCCCCTCGGGATCCTCGATCGGCTGCACCTTGATGTCGCGCGCGGCCTGGTCGCGGGCCGCGTCGGCATTCGCCGCGGGCGCGGCCAGGATGACGCCCTCCCGGGCAAAGCGCGACAGGGCCCCGGACTTCTCGGCCGGGTCGGACGCCGGCCCGGCGAGGGCCTCCAGCCAGGCCTCGAGCGACGCGTAGCGCTGGTCGGGATCGGGGTGCAGCGCCCGCACGAAGACCTCGTGCAGCCGGGCGTCCTCGGTCGGCGTCTCGGCGAGCGTCCAGCGGTCGAAGGCCGGGATCGTGCCGGCAATCAGGCGACGGCCCGACAACGCGTCGAGCGCCAGCATCGCCAGCGAATACTGGTCGGCCCGGGCATCCCAGGGGCGGCCGGAGGCGCGCTCCGGGGCCGTGAAGGGCACCCGGACGGGGGCCTGCAACTTCAGCGCCTCGAGAGCCGGGGCGATGCCCACGCCGGTCAGCACCCCGCCATCCTCGGTAACCAGAACGTCGCGCGGGTGGATGGCGCCGTGCAGGACCCCTGCCTCGTGCGCGGCCTGCAATCCGGCCGTCACCGCACGCAACCAGGGCAGCGTCGCTTCCAGCGTCTGACGACCGCCGCGCAAGCGCCCTTCCACACTCGGGTCGTTGAGCACGGGCGACGCCAGGTAGACCCCGTCGTCGGAGACGCCGACGTCGGTGACCGGCTGCAGGGCCGGATGCTGCGGCAGGGCGTGTCGTGCCTGGTCGAGCCGGGCGACGAGGGCGGCCGCGTCGTCGGCCACGTCGGTGATCAGCTTGAGGACCTGCAAGCGACCGCGGTCGTCCTCCACGAGCAACCGTGGGCCCAGCGTGCCAGACGCCAGGACACGTCGGACGCGAAACGGTCCGACCACCTCGGGCGGCTGGAAGAGGGACGAGGGGTCGTGGGTCAGGGCAGGGACTCTCCTGCGCGAGGCTCGCGCGGGCAGACGCAGCGGCATTATAGCAAGCCAGGTGCCCACCCGGGCGTCTAGCCTTGACACCCGTGGGGCCCTTTGCGACAGTGGACCCCCTGTGCGCTCAGACTCGACTACGCAGGCGGCTCAGCCACAGGGCATCGACATGCGCCAGTGGTCGGGTTCGCGCCTGAGCCTGGATTACACCTTCCAGCACCACAAGCTCGCGGCGTACTACGCGGGGGACCCCGCCACGCCGGAGGCCTGGCGCGAGGTGATCGCCCGCGTCCAGACCCAGCCCCGCGAGCGCGACCGGATGGTCGCCATCCTCCAGGCCCAGCTCGAGCAGCGGCAGGCCCCCGAGCAGGCACGGGCGGCCGCCGCGAAGCTGGCCGACCCGCGCACCGTCGCCATCGTGACGGGGCAGCAGGCCGGCCTCTTCGGTGGACCGCTCTACACGCTGATGAAGGGCCTCACGGCCGCCCGGTTGGCCGCCGACATCGAGACGCAGTTCGGTGTGCCCTGCGTGACGGTGTTCTGGAACCACGCCGAGGACCACGACTGGGAGGAGGTCGCCTCCGCCTGGGTGCTGGACGCCGACCTGCAGGCGCATCGCCTCACCGTCGGCGGCATCGAGGGCGACGGGCACGTCCCGGTCGGTCAGGTCCACCTCACCGACGACATCACCCGGGTGCTCGCCGACCTCGACACGCTGCTGCCGCAGACCGAGTTCACCGCGGACACGGTGGCGCAGCTGCGGCGCTGTTATCAGCCCGGCACCGGGATGGCGGACGCCTTCGGCCACCTGCTCGATGCCCTGCTCGGACCGCTCGGTGTGGTCGTCTTCGACGGCAGCGACTCGGCGGCCAAGCCGCTGGCGAGCGCCATCTTCAGGCGGGTGCTCGATCATCCGGGGCGCACCCGTCAGCTGGCCAGTGCCGCCGGCGAGGCCCTCGTGGCCGACGGCTACCACGCGCAGGTCCTGGCGCAACCGGACGGCACCGCCCTGTTCTCGATGGTCGGCGGGCGCATTCCCATTCGTTACCGGGACGGCCAGTTCTTCGTCGGCGACACCCCGGTCGAGGCCGAGACGCTGCGGGCCGATGCCGAGGCGCACCCCGAGCACTTCAGCCCGAACGTGCTGCTGCGCGCCGTCGTGCAGGACACGCTGCTGCCGACCATTGCCTACGTCGCCGGGCCGTCGGAACTGGCCTATCTGGGCCAGCTGAAGAGCGTCTACGCCTTCCACGAGACGGCCATGCCGCTCATCGTGCCGCGGGCCACGGGGACGATTCTCGACTCGGCCTCGCTGCGCTTCCTGTCGCGCACGTCGCTCGAACTGCGGTCGCTGCAGGCGCAGGACGAGCATGTGCTGAACCACTGGCTCGAGAGCCAGTTGCCCCCGACGCTCGAGCAGGCGCTCCACGATCTCGAGCACACGATGGACGAACGGATGGGCGCGCTCCTGGCGGCGGTGCCGGCGCTCGATCCGACCCTCGACGGCGCGGTCAAGTCGTCGCAGGGACGCATCGCCCACGAACTGCGCGGGCTGCACGCGAAGGTGATCACGGCGGCCAAGCGCCGGCACGACACGCTGCGCCGCCAGTTCGGCCACGCCCAGCACCTGGCGTTTCCGGGCGGGCATCCGCAGGAACGTGTCGTGTGTCTGGCCTGGTTCATGAACCGGTTCGGCCCGGCACTCGTGCCCCGGCTCTACGAGTGCCTCCCCGTCGAGGGCGGCAAGCATTGGCTGCTCCAGCTCTGACCTCGGCCCGCGGCAGCGGCCTCCCGGCGTCACGCCGCCCGTCCCGGCGGTCCCGCGCATGATGGCCCGGCGTCGCCCGCGGCGCCGCTGGCTCAAGCTGGCCGCCGCGCTGCTGCTCGGTCCGCTCCTGGTCCTCGGCGCGGTGTTCATCGCGCTGTATCGGTCGGTGGCCCTCGAAGTGGATGCCCGCCTCGCGGGCCTGCACGACCGTGTGGCCCCCAAGGTGTACGCGCGGCCGTTCGTGCTGCGCCAGGGCCAGGCGCTGACGGCGCCGGAACTCGACGATCGCCTCGACGACCTCGGCTACACGCGCAAGAGTCGCGCGGCGAGCCCGGGGGAATTCGACATCAGCCCAACCGAGGTCCGCCTCGTGCCCCGCGGGGGCACCGCCGAGGGACGTGTGGTCCGCGTGGCCCTCACGCTCGATGCTGCCGGTCGGACCGGCCAGATCACGCGGCTGACCCTCGAAGGCACGGGCGCCGTGAACGAGGTCCAGCTCGAAGCGCCCCTGCTGACGGCGGTGGCCCCGGGCGGGCGCGGGCGCCAGCGGCAACTGCCGCTCGCACAGCTGCCGGCCAGCGTGGTGCAGGCCGTCCTCGCCATCGAGGATCGCCGCTTCTATTCCCATCCCGGCGTGGATCTCATCAGGACGATCGGCGCGGTGGTGACCAACCTGCGCGGCGACAAGAAGTACCTGGTCGGCGGCAGCACGCTGACGCAGCAGCTCGTGAAGAACTCGTTCCTCACGCCGGAGAAGACCTACACCCGCAAGATCCGCGAGCAGGTGATGTCGATCGTCCTCGAGCGACGCCTGACCAAGGACCGGATCCTCGAGTTGTACCTGAACGACGTCTACCTCGGGCAGCGCGGATCGTTCGCCGTGCACGGCGTCGCGGAAGGGGCCCACCTGTTCTTCGGCAAGGACGTCAGCAACGTGTCGCTGGCCGAGGCCGCGACCCTGGCCGGCATCATCCAGTCGCCGGCCGCGCACTCGCCCACGCGCCACCCGGTGCGCTCGAAGGAACGGCGCGATGTCGTCCTGCGGTCGATGGTGGAGGCCGGCTACGTCACGCGGACGGCGGCAGAGACGGCGATACGCGCTCCGCTCGAAACCGCGCAGGGCAGCGTCGATGCCGAAGCCCCGTACTTCGTCGACTACGTGACCCAACTCGTTGCCGAGCAGGTGGCCATGCGGGCCTCGGCGACACGCGTGGCGGTCCACACGACGCTCGATCTGCATCTCCAGCGACTGGCCCAGGACGTCGTGGCGACCGGGGTCGCGGACATCGAGGCACGCTATGCCAAGCGTGGGCAGAAGCGTGGCCCCCTGCAGGCCGCACTGGTGGCCGTGGATCCGCGCACCGGCGAGATTCTGGCCATGGTCGGCGGTCGCTCGTACCAGCGCTCCCAGTACAACCGCGCGACGACGGCCAAGCGGCAACCGGGGTCGACGTTCAAGCCCTTCGTGTTCCTCGCCGCGTTCGACATGGCGCTGCGCGAGGGACGCACCGACCTGACGCCCGCCACGGTGCTCTCGGACGAGCCCGCGACGTTCCTCGTGAACGGCCAGGAGTGGTCACCGCGCAACTACGACGGCGAACACGACGGCCTGATCACCGCGCGGCGCGCGCTGGCGCGATCCCGGAACCTCGCCACGATTCAGATGGCGGAGCTGGCCGGCTATCAGAACATCGCGTCGCTCTGGCGCAGCGTGAAGCCCGGGTTCACGGCCCGTGCCTATCCCTCGATCGCATTGGGCGTGTTCGAGGCGACGCCCCTCGACATGGCCGAGGCCTACACCCTCTTTCCCAATCTGGGTGAAGTGCGACCGCTGCGCGCCGTCTCGCGGATCGAAATCGACAACGGCATCGCGCCACTGCCCGAGATGGGGCGCGTGCGGCAGGTCACACAGCCGGGGCCGACCTTCCTCGTCACCAACATGATGCGCAGCGTGCTCAACGAGGGCACCGGCGCGGGGGCGCGGGCGGCCGGCTTCACGCTCGACGCCGCCGGGAAGAGCGGCACGACCAACGACCTGCGTGACGCCTGGTTCGTCGGCTTCACGCCCGAACTGCTCACCGTGGTCTGGGTGGGCCTGGACGACAACACGCCCGTCGGCCTGAGCGGCTCGCAGGCCGCCCTGCCCATCTGGACGGCCTTCATGAAGCGCGCGCTGGCCGGCCATCGCAACGTGTCGTTCACCGTCCCCGACGGCGTGACGCTCGTCGACATCGACAAGGAGACGGGCGGCCGCGCCGGCCCCTTCTGCGAATCGACCGCCAACGAGGCCTTCCTGGTCGGCACCGAACCACAAACGCTGTGCTACACGCACCTCGGCGTCCCGGGCGGCAGCCTTGCCACGCTCCCGCACCTGATGCACGTGCCCCCCGCGCCGACCACGGCCGCCGGACAGCCGCTGCCGGGGACACCCGTTCCCCACTAGCCCGCCTTCGCCGGTTGCACACGCTCCGGCTTCGGTGGGCAAGCCCCGTGGCGCGCGGCACACGCTCCGGCTTCGGCGGTCAAGCCCCAGGCTCGCGGCACACGCTCCGGCTTCGGCGGAGCACGTGCCCGCGGGTCGGCCCACACTGCGGGCTTCGGCGGGGCAAGCCAATCGCACGTCCCGGCGGTCCAAGAGTCGGTTCCCGCTGGCGACCAAGACTTTGCAGGATGAAGCCTGGGCATCGCCGCCTGGGACCCAACCACTTGCCCCAGGCTCGGCCGATTCCCGATTCCCGATTCCCGATTCCCGATTCCCGGTTCTCGCCTCCCGACGTCCGTCGCGATTTCCGAATCCCCCCATGTCCCCGTATACTGGCGTGTCGTTTTTTCCCTAGAGGTTGCCCCTTGAAGTACGCCGTTCCTGTCCTCCTCGCCCTCTCCCTGGGCGTCGCCTGCAATCGCACCGAGACCAAGGCTGCCGCCAATCAGGCGCCCGCGGCCGGTGCCACCGCGCAGCCCGGCACGCCGGCTGCGGGCACCCCGACGGACCCGCAGGC
>NZ_JALHPM010000271.1:0-6287 GCF_022842525.1 Luteitalea sp. | reverse complement strand
CACGGCGCTCGGCTGGGAAGAGCTCGCCGGCAGCAGCACCGGCGGCGGCATCAGCGCGAGCAATGCCCCGGCCTACGCCCCGAGCGTGGCGGTCGGGGCCGACGGCACGATCTACGTCGCCTGGACGCAGGTGCACGCCGGCGGGCGCGACATCCACGTCGCGCGCTTCGACGCCACGCTGAACGGCGGCGCCGGCGGCTGGGTGGCCCTCGGCGGATCGCTCGCGGGCGGCGGCATCTCCGGCACGGGCGCCGCGACCGACGCGAAGATCCTCGCGACGAGTGCCGGCCCGGTCGTTGCGTGGCTCGATGCGTCGAGCGGCACGACACAGGTCTACGTGAAGCGCTTCGACGGCGCGGCCTGGCAGTCGCTCGGCGCGGGTGCGGCGAGCGGGACGGGCGTCTCGAATCACGCGGGCGGCGGCCTCGTCGGCGACCTCGCGGCCGTCACCGACGGCACTCGCGTCGCCCTCGCCTGGGCCGTCGAGGGCTCGAACGGCGTGCGCCAGATCTTCCTCACCGAGTACTCGGCGGGGGTCTGGGCGGGACGCGGCACTTCGGCCTCCGGCACGGGCGTGAGCGGCGCGATCGACGCGAGCCTGGCCGGCAGCCTGAGCTACAACGCGCAGCCCACGCTCGCCTATCACGGCGGCGACCTGTTCGTCGCGTGGCAGGCGTTCTCCGACCAGGGGGCGGCCGTCGTGGCCGTGCAGTATCAGGGCGCCAGCGCCGTCACGCGGCTCGTGAACGGCGTGCCGGATCGTCCCGCGCAGCCGGTGCTCACCACCGGCGGCGGCGACCTGCAGCTCCTGTGGGTGCGCACGCCGCTCGCGAGCGGCCCCGCGAACCTCTACGCGATGGCCTGGAACGGCAGCCAGTTCGTCGAGGAGCTGCCGGCCGAGGCGTCGCCCCAGGGCATCAGTCCGACGACGCTCGCCGCGCAGTCGCTCGCCGCTGCGACCGACTCCTCCGGCCGCGTGCTCGTGGTCTGGCAGGACGTGTTCGCCGGCCGGCCGGAGATCTACGCGCGCGGTGAGGGCATCGAGGTCGGCACGGTGTATCGCGCGAACGCGCAGTCGGTGCAGGCCATTCTGGACGGCAACGATCTCGGCGCGGGCGACGTCATCGTCGTCGAGGGTGCCCACGCGGGCTTCAGCGTCGCGGCACAGGACGCGGGCGTGACGATCTACGGCGCGCCGGGGGCGACGATCGCGGGCGACGTCACGATCGCCGCAGGCGCGGCGAACGTCACCGTGCAGCGCCTCGCCATCGCCGGCAAGGTCGGCGTGGACGGCGCGAACGGGTTCACCCTGAGCGAGTCGACGGTGAGCGGCGGCGTGGTCCTAGACGGCGGCAGCGGCGCCCGGGTGGTCTACAACCGCATCTCCAGCACGGGCACCGGCGTCGCCCTCGTCGGCAGCGTGAGCGGCGCTGTCGTCGAGCGCAACGGCGTGACGGCGAGCACCAACGGCATCAACATCACCGGCAGGCTGATCACGCCGACGCTCGGCGGCACGGGCCTGCGCATCGCGCACAACGACGTGCACGGTGCCACGACGGGCCTGCGGATCGGCGCAGCCGCGACCGGCACGATCGAGCACAACGACTTCTCGTCCGCCGGCACGGTGCTCAACATCGATGCGGCGTTCACCGGCGGCATCACCGACAACACGATCCACGGCGGTACGGTGGGCGTGCGCTACGCGGTGGGGGCTGCGCTCGCCGGCAACGAGATCTTCGGCAACGCCACCGGCGTGCAGCACCTCGTGACCGACCCGGCCCAGGGACTGGGCTTCGTCACGACGGGGCTCGCGGAGGGCCGGCAGGCGCGCAACGACATCCACGGCAACAGCTCGGTGGGTGTCGCGCTCTCCGGCGGCCGCATGCAGGGCCAGCTCGTGCGCGACAACACCGTCGGCGTGAACGGCTCGGGCACGCTCGGCGGCCCTTCGCTCGCACTCGGCAACGACATCGACGGCAACGGCACGGGGGTGGCCGGCTTCACCGGCACCATCCAGTTCAACCGCTTCGGCGGCAACGGCACGGCGATCGTCGCCACGTCCGAGCAGCGCATCCTGCACAACGTCTTCCACCGCAACGCGACCCATGGCGTTCTGGTGAGCGGCAGGAACGACGTGCGCATCTTCAACAACACGTTCTTCGCCCCGACCGGCGACAACGTGCGCATCCAGTCCTCGTCCTCCGAGGTCGAGCTGCGCAACAACGTGATGTGGGCGCAGTCCGGCTACGACATCTACGTCGCCAACGACTCGCAGAGCGGCTTCTTCAGCGACTACAACAACCTCTACGCCACGGGCGACGGGCGCGTCGGGTACTGGACGAAGGACTTCGTCGACGTGCTCGACTGGCAGGCCGACATCGCGAAGTTCGACCTGCACTCGATCGGCGCGACGGTGGTGAACCCCGACTGGGCGCGCCCGGCCTTCGCCGACCTCGCGCGCGACGACTACACGATCCTGCCGCCGGTGGCGCAGCTGCGGCACGCCAGCCCCACGGTGGATGCGGGTGACGCGCGCGCCGACAACGGCGTGCCGCCCGGGTACGTCAACCGGCTCGCCAACGCCGGTTTCGAATCCGATCTCGCCGGCTGGGTGGTCAACCCGGGGGCCGCGGTGCGCACCGCGAGCCCCGTCGCCTACGAAGGCAGCCGGTACTTCAGCGCAGGCAACATCGAGGAGGGCTTCGCCGCGCAGACGGTGGATCTCCTCGCCGCCGGCTACAGCCCGGCGCAGCTCGATGCGCAGGATCTGGAGGTGGTCTTCGGCGGCCGGCTGCGCAGCGCGGCCGAGGCGGCGGTCGATCGCGGCGAAGTCCGTGTGACCTTCATCGGGGCCGATCTGGGCGTGCTCGGCACGACCAACGTCGTGGCGGACGATCCCTCCGACCGCTGGTCGCTCGTCGGCGGCCGCGCCGACATCCCGGTGGGCACCCGCTCGGTGCGCTTCGAGTTCCGCGCCTACCGCGACACCGGCAGCTCCAACGATGCGTGGCTCGACCAGGCCTTCCTCTACGTGCGTGCCGAGTCCGAGGGCGCCGACCAGGGCGCGTTCGGCTTCGAGTCCACCGACCTCGGTCTGGCCGGTGCGCCGCGCATCGCGCTGCGCTTCCCGGATCTCTACACCGACTGGGAGAAGGACCGGCCGCTCGACATCCGCTGGGAGACCTTCGGCAACGCCGGCGAATCGCCGGTGCGCATCGACCTGCTGCAGGACACCGCCGACGGCCCGGCGCTCGTCGCGACGATCGCCGCGTCGACGCCCGACGACGGCCTCTACACGTGGATTCCGTCCTCCAGCCCGGCGAACGTCGATTTCGGCACCTACGGCCTGCGCATCCAGGTGTCGCTGGTGGCGAACCCGGCGGTGATCGACCGCAGCCAGGAAACCTTCACCGTCCCCGAGGACGGCGCCGACTACTGGGTGGACGACCGCAGCAACGTCGGCGATGAATACACGCCCGACGCGATCGGCGACAACCGCAACACCGGCAAGCTCGCGACGGCGCCCAAGCCCAACCCGGTCAACCTGTTCCGGGTGTACGAGCTCTCGGCCGGCGACACGGTACACGTCGACACGGGCAACTACCCGTTGATCGACCCGCTCAAGCTCTCGGGCACGACCGACTACGGCCTGGGGCGCGACGAGGGCTTCATCATCACCGGCCCCACCGACGTCGCGAAGGTCGCCGCCCTGTTCCCGGCGATCCCCGGCAACCGCACGAGCGCACTGATCGAGCTCGTCGACGCCGACTTCGTCAACGTGAGCCACCTCACGCTGCGCGAGGCCCAGCGCGGCATCCACGTCCACACCGGCAGCGACAACTTCTCCGGCACGCGGCTGACCGCCTTCGGGCATGCGTCCGACGGCATGCGGATCGACACCAACAATCCGCTCTGGGACATCTCCCATCTCACCGCCTACGCCAACGGCGGATACGGCATCTGGCTCGACGGCCCGCTGGGCGACGTGAGCAACGTGCTGGCCCACGGCAACACCCAGAGCGGCGTGTACATCCAGGGCACCACCGCGGTCAGCTTCACCGACAGCCTGGTCTACGGCAACGGCCGTTACGGCATCGAGCTCTCCGGCGTGAGCGGGGCCCGGGTCGAGGCGAACGAGGCCTACGGCAACCAGTACGGCATCGTCGTCAGCGGCAGCTCGACGCAGACCATCATCGGGAACACCGACCTCAGCCTGGGGCGCGGCAATCGGGTCTACGACAACACCATCGCCGGCATCAGCGCGTCCAACAACGTCCTCGTGGTCGGCAACACCGTGTGGGGTCACGTCGGCGTCAACGACTTCGGCATCGGCGTGAGCAGCAATTCGTCGGCCTGGGACAACGTCGTCTACGGCAACTACACCGGCATCACCGCGAGCAGCACCGGGTCGGTGAACCGCAACCGGGTGTACGCCAACACGAGCTGGGGCATCGTCGCGAGCAGCGTCGACCTCTCCGGCAACGTCGTGTACTCGAACGCCCAGGGCGTGCGGTGGAGCGGCGGCGGCCACACGTTCCGCAACAACCTGGTGTACGACAACGCGACGCAGGCGCTGGACCTGTGGGGCTCGAACCTCACCGTGGCGAACAACACGCTGCAGCAGTCCGACGGCGACCTGGTGAGGCTCTACAACGGCAGCACGAACGCGAACTTCCGCAACAACTTCTTCTGGGCCGACGACGGCCTGGGGCTCGTCGTCGATTCCAACAGCCAGCTCGGCTTCCAGTCCGACTACAACATCTTCCGCCTCACCGGGACGGGTCAGGCCGGCCAGTGGCAAGGCGTCGTGCGGCCCACGTTCAACGCCTGGCGTGCCGCGACGTTCACCGACGCGAACAGCCTCGCGCTCGATCCGCAGTTCGTCGACCCGGACGGCGCCGACGGCGTGCTCGGCTACGCGAGCCTCGCGCAGGACGGCCGCGACGACGATTTCCACCTGCAGAGCCGCTACGGCAGCTTCCACGGCGGGTCGCTCGCGCCGGTGCGCAACGCGATCTCCGGGCTGCCGATGCTGCTGCCCGGCGTGCTGGCGCTCGACGCGAACCAGTCGGCGGGCATCGACCGGGGCAATCCGTCCGATGCGTTCGCCAACGAGCCGGCGCCCAACGGCGGCTACGTCAACATCGGCGCTTACGGCAATACCGCGCAGGCGTCGAAGAGCCCGGCGCAGTACGTGCTGGTGCTGAAGGCCAACGGCGGCGAGACGGTGTCGCAGGGCGCCGTCTACGAGGTGCAATGGCGGGCGGCCGGGTTCGCGGGGACGGTCGATCTCTCCTGGTCGAGCGACGGCGGCGCGACGTGGAACACGCTCTCGAACGCCGAGGCGAACGACGGCAGGTACGACTGGAACGTCGATGCGGCGACCTTCGCGGCGGGTACGAATTACCTGCTGCGCGCGGCTTCGACCGACACGCCGGCGATCTTCGACACGTCCGACCGCGCCTTCACCGTCTCCCTGCCGATCCGCTTCTATTACGTCAACGACGGCTCGACGCTCGGCGACCAGTACGCCACCGCCATCGGCGACGACGCGAACGACGGTCTCGACCCGTCGCGGCCGAAGGCGAGCATCCGGTCCGTCCTCGACACCTACGACCTCAACCTGGGCGACGTCGTCCTCGTCGACGTGGGCAGCTACCTGCTCACGACCAACATCAACATCGCCGCGCAGGATTCCGGCGTCACCATCCAGGGACCGACCGCGGACGGCGCGCGCGCCGTCCTGAACCGCGGCAACACGAGCTCCAGCAGCTACGTGTTCCAGTTCAGCAACGCCGACCGGGTCACCCTCGCGAACCTCGCGATCACCGGGGCGTACTACGGCGTCTTTGCGGCGAGCGGCGCCGATGCCGACCTGCTCACCGTGCGCGACAGCGAGATCTACGGCAACGCGAACATCGGCGTGTACATCACGACCGGGAACGACGACGTCACGATCGAAGGCAACGTCGTCTACCGCAACGCATCGACCGGCATCTACGTGAACGGGCTGGAGCAGGGCCGCGTGCTGGCGAACCACGTCTGGGGCAACGCCTCCGCCGGGATCGACGTGAACGGGTCGAGCGCCGCGGGCGCGCGCGTCGACGTGCTGGGCAACGTGGTGCACGACAACTCCTCGACCGGGATCGCCGTCACCTACGGAGTGCGGGTCGCGGAGAACGTGGTGTACGGGCATTCGGGCAGCGGTCAGTACGGGATCACGGCGTACTACGGCAACGCGAACACGCTGGTGGAGGACAACGAGATCTACGGAAACTTCCACGGTC
>NZ_JALHPM010000270.1:0-6300 GCF_022842525.1 Luteitalea sp. | reverse complement strand
CAGCGTCCACTCCCGTCCGCCGGTCGTGTCCGTCGTGGCGCCGGAGGCCGGCGTGTAGAGCACGAGGCGGCCTGCGCCGCGCGTCGTGTCGACCCCGTCGACCGGCACGGTGCGCCACGATCCACCGGAGCGGAAGCGGAGACGGACGCGGGCGCTGACCTGGTCGAACAGCCCCTGCTGCCGCTGGGGTCCGTCGAGCAGGGCGACGGCACCGCGAGCGCGCCGCGTGTCGCTGAGCAGCCGGCCGTCGATCTTCAGGAGCCCGTTCGGATCGCCGGTCGGCGAGAAGAACCCGGCGTTGACCGCCGCCAGGGCCCGACTCCGGCGCGCGATGTCGAGCACGGTCGCCCGCCCGGGAATCTCGCCGGTGGCCAGCGCCGAGGCCAGCCGCACGCGTGAGGGATCGAGCCGCAGGAACCGCAGGGACCGCGGCTCGCCGTCGAACGGCCCCTCGACGCGGAACAGCTCCACGCCGGGGGCCACGCGCTCGGCCGCGCCGAGCCAGGCCAGCGACGGGGCGGCCAACCGCGGCGCCAAGTCCGGGCGAAACCGGGCGAGGGTCGCGTCCGCACCGCCCACCAGCGTGCCGACGATGGCCGCGACGACCGCCGCACGGAGGTGTCCGTGACGAGAAGGGGTCACGGGTGCCCGGTGCGATGACGCGGTTCGTAGATCAGGCGCAGGAACATGCTGAGGCGCTGTCGCTCGCGGTTGATGGGCACACCGGTCACGATGCCGACCATGAGTTGGTCACTGATCTGGAGCCGCATCTGCGGCCGGATCGTCATGTCGAAATCGCCGGGCGCCCACGTCTTGTTGATCTCGACGCCGACGAAGTTGCGGCTGTCGCGCACCATGTAGTGCACGTTGCTGTTCACGTCGTACTCCCACGACGCGGTCCGGCCGCGGCCCGTGTGGATCTGCGGTCCGGTGTAGACCAGGGAATGCCACTGCCGGCCGAGCCGCTTGGCGGCCACGAAGAACGGGTTGGCGACGTTGCCGCTCACGAACGGCGATCGACGCACGTCGTCGAGGTCGGTAAAGGCGATCTTGTTGATGTAGCCGACCGCGAACGAGGCCTGGTGCGCCTCCGACACCTTGAACGTCCACTGGGCGGCGGTCTTGAGGCCCTCGACGCGATTGGACGGTGTCTCGACGCCGTTGGCGGGGTAGAAGGTCAGGGGGACTTCGACTTCGAGCCCCAGGCGGTTGGCGGGGGCCCATTCGTACTCGACCAGCGCCTCGTACTGGTCGAAGCGGCTCCGATCGATCAATCCGAGGCCCACGTTCCACTCCCGTTCGCCCTTCCTGGCGCCGAGGTCACGGATGAGATCGATGTACAGAGGCTCGGCATGCAGTACCTTCGGGGGCACGCCGGGGGGTTCGGCACGCGCCGGAGCTGTCAGGGAAAGCAGACCAATCGCGAGTGCCGGAAGTGCTGTCATTCGCATCCCGGAATTCTACCTGTCGCGCCCTGCGCGAAACGGAGAGGCCATGGCCGAGTCCGACATCGATCGACTCATCGACGAGCTCAACGCCCGTCACTCGAGCGGCGGCGACACCTCGGCGCGACTCGTGTCGCCCGGAGCGGAGCCGGATGCCGGAACCACCGGCGACGACGAGGCCGTCGGTCCTGGCGAGATGGTCAACGTCACGACGGACACGAGCCGTCTCGAGGCGTGGCTGCGCGAGGTGGTCCGCCGGCAGGGCTCCGACCTGCTGCTGGTGGCGCAGGCGCCACCGTCGGCGCGCGTCGGCAAGCGGCTGACCCCGATCGCGGAGGTCCCGCTCGGCGGCGTGGAGATCGAACGCGCCGTGCTGCCGGCCCTGCCGCCGCACGCGCGTGAACAGTACGCCCGCCACGGCATCGCCGACGCCTCGTTCGGCCTCGAAGGGGTTGGCCGCTTCCGCGTCAACCTGCATCGCGAGCGCGGACGTCCCGCCGCCACGATCCGCGCCCTCCCGCGCCTCGTGCCGCGGCTGTCGACGCTGGCGCTGCCCGCGGCGGTCGAGCATCTCGCGCAGTTGACCCGCGGGCTCGTGCTCGTCGGGGGCGCCACAGGCTCGGGCAAGTCGACGACGCTGGCGGCGCTGGTGGACGAGATCAACCGCCGCGAGGCCCGCCACATCATCACGATCGAGGACCCGATCGAATACGAACACCAGCACCGGCGGTCGATCGTCGAGCAGGTCGAGATCGGCGTCGACGCGCCCGACTACCCCACCGCCCTGCGCGCGGCGCTCCGCCAGATGCCGGACGTGCTCATCGTCGGCGAGATGCGCGACCCCGAGTCGATGCGGTTGGCACTGACCGCGGCCGAGACCGGGCACCTGGTGATCTCGACGCTGCACACCACCGACGTCACCTCGACGGTGTCGCGGATGGCGGACTCGTTCCCCGTCGAACGTCAGGCCACCATTCGCCAGGAGATCTCGCTGGCCCTGAGCGCGGTGCTGATCCAGTCGCTGCTGCCCCGCCTCTCCGGCGGCCTGGTGCCAGCCGTCGAGCTGCTGATGGTGCAGTACGGCGCCCGGCAGCACATCCGCAAGAACCAGCTGCACCACCTGCACCAGGAGATCACGCTGACGCGACGCTACGGATCGCTGACCTTCGAGGAGTCCCTGGCCGCGCTGGTGCGCGCCGGCCACGTCGATGCCGAGGTGGCGCGCGAGCGCGCCGCCCATCCCGACGAACTCGTGCGCCTGATTGCCGAGTGAGTCGTCGATCGCTTACGGATCGCAGCGGCCGACGGCGCGCGGCTGCATCGGCTCCACCGCCGCGAGCGTGAGGCCGGCGGTGCCGACACGGTGGGCGGTCTTCAGCAGCGCGATGGCGCCAGCGAGTTGCGCGGCCGCGGCCGACGGGTCGGTGGTCGCCAGCGCCTCCGCGGCTCGCGC
The DNA here is from genome assembly GCF_022842525.1 of Luteitalea sp. Taxonomy (NCBI): domain Bacteria; kingdom Pseudomonadati; phylum Acidobacteriota; class Vicinamibacteria; order Vicinamibacterales; family Vicinamibacteraceae; genus Luteitalea; species Luteitalea sp. Next base: position 3,402 of record NZ_JALHPM010000270.1, on the reverse strand, counting down.
CTGCTCGCGCACCTGCCACCAGTTCCAGTCGCCGTCGGTGTCCAGCAGGGTCGACAGCTGGCGCCGGGCGAGCACCGTCGCCACGCCGTCGACGGCGATGGCGGCCTCGGTGCGTGTCGCCATGTCGAGCGCCTCGCTGGCCTGCGGCAGACGACGATCGATCAGCAGCGCCAGTTCGCGCGGAGCTTCGTTGGTGTACGCCTCTGCCTCCGCCATCCCATGTGCGACGCCGTCGGCGCGAACGACGAGGTGGATGCGGATCTGCAGCGGACCCACGGCCGCGGCTTCGGCCAGCTGACGGGTGACGGTCTCTCCCGGATCGAGGCGCGAGGCCTCGAGCGGCAGATGGAACGGGTCGCGCCAGGCGTCACGGCGTTCGACGGTGGTATGCCGCGCCTCGTCGCTGCGCACCGACACGCGCCACGCCTCGATGGCCACCTCGCCCGCGTTGTGCAGCCGCACCTGACATGCCCCGAAGGCATTGCGCCCCACCGACACCTCGAGGGGGCCGACGCGCGCCGTGTCGGGCTGCGGCTGCGCGTGAGCGGCCACATGTGACAACAGCATTGCGCATACGAGGGCCACCGAAGGACAAAGTCCGGCGGCGACATCTTTCGCAGTGTCGAAGGCCGAAGGCCGATTGACGATGGCCGACACGTGGCGACCCTAGGGCTTCATTCCCGCATCCAGCGCCGGATTGCGATCCAGGAAGTCGAACGGTCGCAGGGCGAACTCGTGCCACAGCACCGGCATCACCGGCCACTCCTCGGCGCGGACCACATGATGCATGCCGAAGGTGTACCAGAGCACGACGTCGGTGGCGGCAATCGAGCGGTTGCCCTTCGTGTAGGCCGGCAGGCCGTGACCGGGGGTGCTCAGCGTCGGGTAGTCGCCGGCGGCGTAGCGCTCGTCGGGGGCGTACGGCGTCACCCACAGGTGATGGTCGATGAAGCCCGCCCGCTGGCGCGCGACCTCGTCGGGCGCGAGCAGCGTGTGGATCGAGTGCGCCGGGAGCAGCTGATAGCTGGTCGGATAGCCGACGTGGTTCTCGCGCGCGCCGGTCACGCGCCACAACGACGGCGCGTGCATGTCCATGGTCAACTGCGCGTCCTTCTCGGTGGCGGCCGCCTTCGTCTCCGTCACCCAGATGCTGCGGCGGGGATGACCGGCGGGCAGTGTCTTCGGCACGATCTGGTCGCGCACGAAGCGGTTGGTCGGGCCGTCCACGTCGAGATCGAGACGGAAGTTGAAGTAGTGGTCGTGGTTGACCGCCACCACATGGTCCTCGACGAAGCGGCCGTAGGCGTCGGTCTTCGCGTCGGCGCCGTTGGTGGAGCTGACCCGCGCGTTCTTCGCGGCCGTCATCTTGGCCTCGACGATGCCGGTGGCGCCGAGGCTGACCTTGATCTGGCCGTCGGGCAGGAAGCGCCAGTCGACCACGTAGTCGTAGTTGCCGATCATGGCCACCATGCGGACGACGAGCTCGCGCTGCGGGCGACCGTTGGGGCCGTGGCGCCAGATCATGTCGCCGGCCGTCCGCTCGAAGATGCAGGCCACCGCCGGCTTGTCGCCGGGCCAGCCACGCCCCTCGACGACCACGCTGTCGATGAAGGTCGCGTACGTCGGGCAATCGACTCCTGGCGTCAGGGTATCGGCGAGGCCGCCGGCCGAGTACTCGCCGGCATCGATGAACGTCCGGCCGTACCAGTCCTTCTGCGCCGCCATGTACGGCACGAAGATCTCAGAGAGGTGCCCCTCGTAGAGCACCGGCCGCTCGCGGTCGCCATCCTTCCAGGTGGCGGTCGAGACGATCAGGCCGACCCGCGAGTCGGGCCGGACGTGGAAGCGCCACCGATCCCACGAGACGACGTGGCCGTCCATCGTGTAGCCGGGACCGGCCGGCTGCTGCACCTGCAGCGGCGCGGCGAACTCCCGCAACGGACCGACCGCAGCCGCATCGAAGTCGTTGCCACCCGCAGGCACCGGCGCGACTTCGTCATCGGTGAACTCGAGGATCTCGTTGGTGCGCATGTCCATCAGCACGAAGAGGCCCTCGATGCGGCGGGCCCAGGTGTTGCGATACCCGGACCTCAGACGGCACGACAGCACGCCGATGCGCTTGCCGGCGTACGCCGGCTCGCCGAAGTTGCCCGGGGGCGCCGCGATGCAGGTGACGAACTGCCGGTTGGTGATGCCGCGCTTGCGCAGGGCCTCGGCAAACCGCGGGTCCTTCATCGCGACGTCGACGACAGCGGCACCGAACTCGCTCCTGAGCCACATCGGCTGCACGCCCTTGCGCTCGGTCCACGAGACGAGGCGGCGGCCCGTCACGTCCACCGTGGCCTCGAAGACGGAAGCGCCCTGCGACAGCACGACTTCGGCCGTGCGGGCGATCGGCATGCCGGCCTTGAACGCCCACACCGTCGACTTCTCGGGGGCGCGGGCTTCGAGCCGCGTGAAGCTGGTGCCGTCGACCAGCTTGCCCGCCTGCTGCAGCACCTCGAGCACGGTGAAGTGCTCCTGGCGCGTCAGCGGGTCGAGTGGGTGTCGTGCCGGTTGCGCCAGCGCGCCCGACGGGGGGAGCGATGACAGCACGACGAGCAGGTACACGACACGGAACATGGCGGTCTCCTGAGCAATCTGCCAACCGAACGGGGAATGTCCGGATTAGACGCGAGGTGGGCGCGGGGCGCAAGCGCGGTACTGGCGCCGCAGTTCGTACAGCACCACCCCGCCGGCCGTGGCCACGTTCAACGACCCCTTCGTGCCGTGCATCGGGATACGGACGTGCACGTGACAACGCGCCAGCAGGTCGTCGGGCAGGCCCTCCACCTCGTGCCCGAAGAGGACGGCCACGGGCCAGGTCGGCGCCCAGTCGTAGAGGTCGATGGCGTCGGGGGTGGTCTCGATGGCGGCCAGGTGCCCGCCAGCCGCCGCGAACGCCTCCATCCACGACGGCAGGTCGTCCACACCAGCCCAGGGCACGCTGTCCTCGGCCCCGAGCGCCGTCTTGGCGATCTCCTTGCGCGGGGGACGCGCGGTGATGCCAGACAACAGCAGTTCCTGCACGCCGGCGCCGTCGGCGGTGCGAAAGAAGGACCCGACGTTGTAGAGGCTCCGGACGTGATGGAGCACGACGGAGACGGGTAAGGACGGCACGGGAGTCGGGAGTCGGGAGTCGGGCTTGCCGCGCCGAAGCCTTGGCGAAGGCGGTAACAGGCTACGCCAGAACGATGCACGCGGTGTGCAGGTGTGATGGATACAATTGGGGCCATACCCCATGCTCACGACCTGTGCCCGGCTCGTCCTGGTCGCCTGCGCCGCGCTCGCGCTGCTCGCCGGCACGTCGCTGCCCGCCCCGGCTTCCCAGCCGCAGGACGAACCCGACACCCACGCGCTGGC
>NZ_JALHPM010000269.1:0-6343 GCF_022842525.1 Luteitalea sp. | reverse complement strand
CGATGTCGGCTCATCGCATCCTGGAGCTGTAGCAGGTTCCAAGGGTCCGGCTGTTCGCCGGTTAAAGCGGTACGTGAGCTGGGTTTAGAACGTCGCGAGACAGTTCGGTCTCTATCTGTGATGGGCGGAGGAAATTTGAGTGGGGCTGACCTTAGTACGAGAGGACCGGGTTGGACGGACCTCTAGTGTACCGGTTATCACGCCAGTGGTAGCGCCGGGTAGCTAAGTCCGGAAGGGAGAAACGCTGAATGCATCTAAGCGTGAAACCCTCCACAAGATGAGATTTCCCTGGACGTAAGTCCCTGAAGGCTCCTGGTAGACTACCAGGTTGATAGGTCGGGTGTGGAAGCGTAGCGATACGTGGAGCTGACCGATACTAATTAGCCGTGAGGCTTGACCATATTCACTCGCCTGCTGCGGGTGTGTGATCAAAGAACGATCGATTGCAGGATATTCACACCGTGTCTGCGGACACGGTCATAAGATGATCTGGGACGACCTGCGCGCGCTCGCATATTGAGCAACCGCGGGACCCCAGACACCAAGTTTCCCGGTGGCCATAGGAGCAGGGTCACACCCGTTCCCATTCCGAACACGGAAGTTAAGCCTGCTACCGCCGATGGTACTGCGTGCGTAGGTGCGTGGGAGAGTAGGTCGCTGCCGGGGATATATCGAAGGGGAAGCCCGACGCATCAGTGCGTCGGGCTTTTTCTTTTGCGGGTAGACTGATTTTCGCAGGAGCGCCTCCCGCATGCCGAGTCTTGCCGCCTTTCACCCGCAAGTCGTTCACTTCGTCGTTGCGCTCATCATCGTTGGCGTCCTGTTTCGCCTGTTGTCGCTGGCGGTGCGTGTAGCCTGGCTGTCGCCCGCCGCTCTTGCGCTCATCACGCTCGGGACGCTTGCCTCATTGGTTGCCGTGCGGTCGGGTGCCGATGCACACGGGCCGGTGGAGCGCGTGCCGGGCGCGCGGCCGGCCGTGGTCGAGCACGAAGAATGGGGCGAGCGGGCAAGGAACGCGTTCCTGCTGCTGCTCGCCGTGGAAGCGGTGGCGGCGACGCTTACGGCCCGGAAGGTCGGTGCGGCCCGTACTGCCCAGATTGCCGCCGCGGTAGCGGGGCTTGCCGCGGTGGGCGTCCTGTATCGGGCCGCCGATCTTGGAGGCCGCCTCGTGTATGGATACGCGGGCGGCGTGGCCGTGAACACCGGTGATCCGGAAGACGTGAGCCGCCTCCTCATCGCTGCCGCGCACCAACAGGCAAACGCGGACCGCCAGGCCGGTCGGCTGGGCGATGCGGCCGCGATCCTCGACGTCGTGGCAGACCGATTCCCGGCCCACCTCGAGCTGCAGCTGGCCCGCGTCGACTCGATCATCAACGACAGAAAGGACCCTGCCGCGGCACTGTCTCGCCTCGACGCCCTCAGGGTGCCCACCGAAGACACGCGCCTGCGTGTGCGGGCCGGCCTGCTGCGGTCAGGCGCACTGGCCGCGGCGGGTGACCTCAGCGCGGCGCGGCAGGTCCTCGAAACGCTGAAGTCCGAGTTCCCGGCGAACACGCAGGTCCAGCGGCGCCTCGCGGAGCTCGCGCAGGCGCGTTAGCGGCTGCCGACTCAGGCACGAGCCCGTCGAGCGCTAGCGAACCAGCGCGGCCGTCGCGGCATAACCCACCCAGCACGCCGCGACTCCCAAGGCGACGGACACGCCCACATTCATGAGGGCCGCAACCGTGTGTCCCTGCTGCAGCAGGGACACGGTCTGCAAGCTGAACGCCGAGAATGTCGTGTAGCCGCCCAGCACCCCGGTAACCGCTGCATGCCGCCACACCGGAGGCCAGTCCCCCGCTGAACTCGCCAGCGCAGTCACTACTCCGGTCGCGAGAGAGCCAGAGACGTTCACGACCACCGTGCCCCACGGAAAGCCAGGGCCAACGACCCTGACGACGGCCTCCGTGAGCACGTGCCGGGCGATGCCGCCGACCGCACTGCCCACCGCCACTGCCACGACGACCAACCAGCCTCCACGATCCATGACGGGTTCAGCATAGACGAGGCAGACCCGGACCTGGCCTCTCGTGCCCACACGGCGAAGGCAGACTGCTAGCATGGGACCCGTGCCGGAGCTGCCGGACATCGAGCTTTACCTGCACGCCCTGCGCCCACGGCTCGTGGGACGGCTGATCGAGCGCATCCGCCTGTCCAGTCCGTTCGTCGTTCGCACCACCACACCCGACATCCACACGCTCGAAGGCCGACGCGTCGCTGGACTCCGGCGCATCGGAAAGCGCGTGGTGCTCGACCTCGATGGCCCATTCCTCGTCATTCATCTCATGATCGCCGGCCGGTTCCAGTGGAAGCCGGCGAACGCGCCGATTCCGGCGCGTGTGGGCCTGCTCGCCCTCGACGTCCCGGGCGGGACGCTCCTGCTGACAGAAGCCGGTACGACCCGTCGCGCCTCCGTGCACGTGATTCCCGATGAGGCGGCGCTCGCCGTGATGGACCCCGGCGGCCTCGAGGTCCTCACCGCCAGCCAGGCCCAGTTCCGTGAGGCCCTCCAGCGCGAACGGCACACGCTCAAGCGGACGCTCACGGACCCGGGTCTTTTCAGCGGAATTGGCAACGCGTACTCCGACGAGATCCTGCACCGCGCCCGTCTGTCGCCCCTGCGGTTGTCCGACGGACTCACCTCCGACGAGGTAGACGCGTTGCACGGAGCCGCGCGTGCCGTGCTGCAGGAATGGCGTGACGCCCTCATCGCCGCGGCGGGCGAGACTTTCCCCGCGCGCGTAACGGCGTTTCGCGACGGCATGGCCGCCCATGGCCGTTACGGTCATCCGTGTCCAACCTGCGGCACGCCGATCCAGCGCCTGCGGTACGCAGCCAACGAAGCGAACTACTGTCCCGCCTGCCAGACGCAGGGGCGCCTGCTGGCCGACCGGGGGCTCTCGCGACTGCTGAAGAGTGACTGGCCACGTTCGCTCGACGAACTCGAACGCCGAAAGGCCGCGCACCGCCTCCCGCCCGTCGACTGAGCTCAGCGTCTGGGAAGGAGACCCGTGGCACCGGCGGGATGTGGCACGCGCACCAGGCGACCGGGGTCGTAGCCTTCCCGCCGAGCCGCCGCAACGGCCTGGGCCATGGCCGATTCATCGAGCGCCACGAAGCGTGAGAGCACGAGCAGGCGCTCCCGCCGATTGTCGCCGACGAGCAACCAGCCCTGCCCGGCGCCGGATTCGAGGATCCAGAAGTCACTCCACGTGGCCGGGAGCCAGTTGAAGATCGGCGGCGTGAAGCGGATGGCGAGCCGTCCATCGCCGGCTCGCGCCGCGCGAAGGCGCCCGCGAAAGCGCGCCAGGCCGTCGCGCGTGGAGCAGATGCTCGTCGCGCGAAGCCCGCCCGGTCCTGGCAGGTCGAAGCCATAGCGCGTATCTGCCAGGCACTGGCGGTGCCACCAGGTTCCGGTGGTCGCCACCTCGTACCAGTCGCCAGCGAGACTGGCAGCATCGACGCTCGCCATCACGGATGGTGGTCGCTGCGCGACCACCACCGTGGTCGCGACGACACTGACGGCGACCGCGGCGATGGCGGCAGCGCGCCAGCCAGACCACCCAGACGGTCGTGGCCCTCCGCGGCGCCTCATCTCAGCCTTCCACCACGACGTCGGTGTCGTCCGTCGACGCTTGCAGGGCCGGCGCGCGTTCGGGGTCGAGCGGTGCGCCGGAGAGCAGCCCGTCGGTGACGAACTCGAGCGCCGCCTCGTCGGCCCTGGCCAGCAGTGCCTCGAGAGGCGACCGCAGCACCGGCGCATCCTCGCGCTGCTGCATCGTGGGCCAGGTGCCGTCGGCGCGCCGCCGCGCATAGCGGCACCAGAAGCCGACGTGCCAGCGGAGGAACTCGCGCACCCTGGCGCGGCCGTGGTCGTCGTCACCCCAGTGCTCGAGCGCCAGCGTGACGTATCGCCGGTAGATGGCCACGCGCGCCTCGCCGTCGAGATCGAGATACCCTTCGGTCGCTTCACGGAACAGCCACGGCTTGATCAGCACGCCGCGGGCCGACATGACGCCGACGCAGCCAGAACGCGCGCGCGCCTCGCCGATTTCGTGCGGAAACAGCACGTCGCCGTTGCCGATGACCGGCACCGGCACCGCGCGCACGACCTGGCCGATGGCGTCCCAGTCCGCGGCCAGCCGGTATCGGGCGTTCCTCGTGCGGCCATGCACGGTGATCGCGTCGGCGCCGCCGTCGGCCGCGGCCTTCGCCTGATCCAGGAAGTTGCGGTCGTCGTCGTTCCACCCGAGGCGGATCTTGGCGGTGATCGGCACCCGCGTCACCCCTCGCTTCATGGCGTCGACGATGCGCCGGATGCGGTTCGGCTGCCGGCCAATCGACGCGCCGAGGCCTTTGCGCGTGAAGTGATCGATGGGGCAGCCGAAATTGATGTCCACCCAGTCGGCGCCACGCGACTCGACGAGACCGGCCGCCCAGGCCATCTCTTCGGGATTCGTGCCGGCCAGCTGGACGCCGAAGAACGGCTCGTCGGGCGCGCGGCGGATGAGGGCGAACTCGCCCTTGCGCTTCTGCTTGAGACGCCGTGCCACGGTCATCTCGCTCATCGTGACGCGGGCACCGAGTTCCACGCACAACCGGCGGTAGGGCAGGTTCGAACCCTTGGTCATGGGAGCCATGACGAGGGCGCCGGTGAGGGTCTCGGCGAAGGTCATCGCGTTCATGGTAACAGCGTGCCGGTGCGGGCAGGGTGCCGGCGGACCCGCGTGCTACGCTCGACCATGCGTTCTTCTGGCTGCCTCCGCGTCTGCGCGCTTCTCCTGGTGGCGGCATTCGCGCCCGTGGCACACGCCCAGGCGCCGGCGACGGCGGCAGGGTCCCACTTCGTGTGGAAGGTCACGAAGGACGCCCGAACCATCGCCTACCTCGTCGGCTCCGTGCACGTGCTCAGCAAAGACGCGTATCCGCTGCCCGCGGTGTTCGAGCGCGCCTTCAGCGAAACGCGCACCCTCGTCGAGGAGGTCGACCTCGGCGCCTCGTCCGACCCCGGGGCGGTGCTGCCGCTCGCGTCGAAGGCCATGCTGACCGACGGCCGCACGCTCACGGCGATCCTCGACAAGGATACGGCGGCGCTCGTGCAGGCCAAGGCGTCGGCGGCGGGCCTGCCGATGCTTGTCGTCGACCGCATGAAGCCGTGGCTGGCCGCGATGACACTGGCGGTGCCGGCTCTCCAGCGTGCCGGCTACGACCCGGCGTTCGGACTCGACCGTCACTTCTACGATCGGGCGAAAGCGGCCGCCCGCCCCGTGCGTGGGCTCGAAACCGTTGCGGCGCAGCTCTCGGCCCTCGACAGCCTGCCGATGCCCGTCCAGATCGACATGCTGAAGGCGGTACTGGGCGACATCGACACGCAGGTCGGCGCCGTGGCCGACATCGTCCGCGCCTGGCGGAGCGGTGACGTCAGGGCGCTCGAGCGCCTGTTGCTCGATGAGTTCCGCGAGTCGCCGGACGTGTACCAGCGCATGCTCGTCGACCGCAATCGGGCCTGGGTGCCGCAGATCGCCGCCTGCTCCGCGGAGCCTGCGCCGTGTCTCGCGGTGGTGGGCGGCGCGCACCTGGTCGGCGGCGACAGTGTGGTGGCGCTGCTGCGTCAGGCCGGGTTCAGCGTCGAACAGCAGTAGCCGGCACGGGCGGCACGCTGGCCCGTCGAGCCCGGCTCGCCGCGGGTCGCACGAAGCAACCCTCGACGTGATCGTTCACGAGGCCCATCGCCTGCATGAACGCGTAGACGGTCGTCGGCCCGACGAACGTCCAGCCCCGGCGCTTGAGGTCCTTCGACAACGCCGCGGAGGTTGCGGTGGTCGGCATCGCCTTGACCGCGTCCCACGTCACGACGCCCGGCCGCTCGGCGCGTGGCGGCTCCCACGACCACGCGTAGGCGGCGAGCGATCCGAACTCGGCCTGCAACTCGAGCGCGCGGGCGGCGTTGTTGATGGCGGACACGATCTTGCCGCGATGCCGCACGATCCCGGCGTCGTTCAACAGGCGCGCGACGTCATGCGCGTCGAACCGCGAGACGGTGGCGGGGTCGAAGCCGCGGAACGCGGAGCGGAAGTGTTCGCGCTTGCGGAGGATCGTGAGCCAGCTCAAGCCCGACTGGAACCCTTCGAGGCAGATCTTCTCGAACAGGCGGACGTCGTCGAACACGGGCCGGCCCCACTCCTCGTCGTGGTAGCGCACGTAAAGGGGATCGTCGCCGCACCAGGCGCAGCGATGGCGGCCACCGTGGGCCGGGATGAGTCCGGGCGCCGGGCTCACGGGCGACGCCGGCGCGGGCGCGCCG
>NZ_JALHPM010000268.1:2622-6363 GCF_022842525.1 Luteitalea sp. | reverse complement strand
CCCACCCGGGGTGGGGTACCCCTGGCCCCACCCCCGATTCGGGGGTCGCTCACGCCCCGGCAGCGGACCCAGTCGGTTCCGCATGTTCTGGTCCGCGATCGTGATGGCCGGCGGCCGCACGGCGCGCACATGTCGTTGGTCGATCCGGTGTCGCATGACGTGCCAGACCGCACGCGATCGTAATGGTCGTTCCCATTCGGAAGAGGAGTGTCTCCCCATGGCTCTGATCAAGCCTCGCTCGCGCGGCAAGCGTCTCGTCCGGCATCGCACCCGGTTGGACCACGAGACCAACGAGACCTTGTATGCCTACGCGCTGTTCATCGGTGAGTCCACCGAGTACGTGCTCAACCAGGTCATCGACACGGTGCTCGCCAGGGACAAGGAGTTCCTGCAGTGGCGCGCCGATCATCCTGAGTCCTGCGTCCCGACCAGTGGCGGCAGCGATCGCCGCCGGCGCCGCGGGCCCGCGCCGTCATCGCTGACGTCTGCCTCGCACGGTAGCCACCGGCAGGCAACGCTCGGCAGCGCCGACGCACACTGACGCGGAGACGATCATGCTGCGGACCATCCTGCAAGGTCGAGCCGTCCTGGCGTTGCTTGTCGCCGGAGTGGTGGGCACGTGGGGTCTGCACGCCTTCCCAGTGCCGACCGACAACCCGTTCCTGGCACTCATCGCCGCGCGCAGGCCCCACGTCTTCGCCGTCCTCAGCTACGGGTACGCGACGATGTGGTTCACCACGACGTACCTAATGGCGTCGATCGTGGCCTCGCTCGTCACCATCGTGGTGTTCCGCACCATGCCGCCCGTGGCCTACCGTCCACTGCCGGCGTATCCCGAGCCGGAGGAGCGTCCGGCGCCGACACTGGTCCTGGGCGAGACCCACGAGATCTCGGCGCCCGGTCGCGCGCCGGAGCCCACCTGGCTGACCATCCCGCAGCGCGGGCTCTACACCGGCATCATGATTCTGGGCGCGGTGGGCACCGGCAAGACGTCTGCGTGCATGTACCCCTACGTGGACCAGCTGCTGCGCTGGCGCGCGGCAGACCCTGAGCTGAAGATGGGCGGCCTGGTGCTGGAAGTGAAGGGCGACTTCTGCCGGCAGGTCCGCACCATCCTGGCGCGGGCCGGCCGCGAGTCGGACTACGTCGAGGTCGGCCTGAACAGCGGGGTCTGCTACAACCCCCTGCACAACGATCTCGATCCCTACGCCGTGTCGTACGCGGTGGCCACGCTCCTGAACAACCTATTCGGGCGGTCCAAGGAACCCTTCTGGCAGCAGGCGTACACGGACTTGCTCAAGTTCGTGATCTCGCTTCGACGGATCACGGATGGCTACACGACGCTGGCCGAGGTCTACCGCTACATCATCGACGACAAGCTGATCGACAAGAACATCCGCGCGCTGCAGGCCCAGTTCAAGGATCCCGGCGACGTGTTGGTCGTACCGCAGGTCGAGCACGCGCTGCATCTGCGGCAGGCGCCCTGGACGCTGTGGGTGCGGTTCGACGGGACCCACATGGCCCACCCGTACGATGCCGAACTCGAGACCTTTCTGGCCGAGCGCGGGCTGCCCTTCACGGTCCGCACGGGGGATGCCGCCATCGCGGCAGACCGGCGGCATCGTCTCGAGGCCATCGAGCGCTGGTACTACAGCGCCTGGGCGCGGCTCGATCCGAAGGTCCGATCGTCGATCGTGGAAGGCGCAGTCGTGTTCCTCTCGTTGTTCGACGAGAACCCGGATGTGTACCGCGCGTTCTGCCCGCCACGCTCGGCCTACGCCAAGCCTCCGGGCCCCGGAGAGCCGCGTCCGCTGCCGCCTCTCGAGGACCTGCTCGAGAGCGGCCATGTGCTCGGGCTCAACTTCCCGGTCGCCCTGAACCCTGCGCTGGCTCGCGGCCTGGGCGTGATGCTGAAGCTCGACTTCCAGCGTGCCGTGCTCCAACGCATTCCGCAGATGGGGGAGCCAGGGCGGACGTGGCGCGACCTGCTGTTCGTCGCCGACGAGTACCACGCCTTTGCCACGGTCGGCGAGACGGACCCGACGGGAGACGAGCGGGCGTTCGCACTGTCGCGCCAGGCGCGGCTCATTCCGATCGTGGCGACCCAGAGCCTGAGTTCCCTGCGGTCGTCCCTGGGCGGTGACGAGAGCTGGCGCACGCTGGTGCAGTGCTTCCGGACCAAGCTGTTCCTGGCGACCAGCGACGAGTTCACCGCACGGATGGCCGCGGAGTTGTGCGGCAAGAACGACCGGCTTAAGGTGCGGTACACCCTGGCCGAGGCGGACCAGGGCGCGCACATCTCGTGGCTGACGGGCAGGGCAGCCGCGTCGAAGCAGACGCTCAGTGCCAGCAAGAGCTACAGCTTCGAGTCCGACTACACGTTTCCGCCACGGGTGTTCACCGAACTCCAGAATGCCCAGGCCGTGGCACTGCCGTATGACGGGCTCAACCCCCTCCCTCCGCAGTACTGCTATCTCAAGCCGCACTACCTGGACGTGGGTCAGAGCTACTTCGATCATCTCGAGCGAGGCGCCCTATGAGCAGTCTCGACCGCATCCTTCCGTTCCTCCGGTCCATCGAGGACCTGCTGATGGATCCCACCGTCACCGAAGTGATGGTCAATGCCGGCGGGCGCCGCGTCTTCGTGGAGCGAGACGGGACGGTCGAGGCTGTCCCCGATCGGGCCCTCGAAGTCCGGAATCTGACCGTCGCGATCAAGAACATCGCGCGGGCGTGCGGCGACGAGATCTCCGAACACCAGCCCCTGCTCGACGCACGCCTCGAGGATGGATCGCGCGTTGCTGCGATGTTCCCGCCGTGTTCGGTGGACGGTCCGACGCTCACCGTCAGGAAGTTCACGCATCGCTACTCGCTGGACGAACTCGTCTCCGTCGGCACCCTGACGTCACCCTTGGCCGATGCCCTGCGTAGCGCGATCGCCGACCGGCTGAACATCCTCATCTCCGGCGGCACGGGGACCGGCAAGACGACCCTGCTGAATGCGCTGGCGGCGACCATTCCAGCGAGTGACCGGATCGTGCTGATCGAGGAGACGTCCGAGATCCTCATCGACAAGCCGAACCTCGTGCGGTTCGAGGCGCGGCGTGCCCAAGCGCCCCTTGGGCAGGAAGCACCACTGCCAGCGGTGACCATCTCCGACCTGCTCAGGGCGACCCTTCGGCATCGTCCCGACCGCATTCTCGTGGGTGAAGTCCGTGGTCCGGAGGCCTTCGACCTGCTGCAGGGCCTGAACACCGGCCACCTGGGCAGCCTCAGCACCATCCACGCGAACTCCGCGCAGCAGGCGCTCACGCGGCTCGCGCATTGCGTGCTGACCGCCAACGTCGGCCTGCCGCATCGGAGCACGCGGGAGGCCATCGCCCTGGCGATCCATCTGGTCGTACACATCGCCCGCCAGCACGGTCGGCGCGTGGTGACCGAGGTGGCGCGCCTGCGCCGGTACGACGTGCAGCTCGAGCAGTTCGAGCTGGAGGCCTGGACAGTCGGTGCGTAGGGAGAGCAGAGGAGGGAAGCGATGAGGACGTGCGTGAACGCGACACATGCAATACCGATCGCCTTGCTCCTGGTACTGGCGGGGTGTGGTGGACAGTCGCCATCGCCGACGTCGCCATCGCCGCCTACGTCGTTCCTCACGGGCACATGGACAGGCACGGTCACCATTCAGGTGAATCCGGGAGACCCCGGTGCGCCGCCGCCGACTACCGGTCCGACGACCTGGAC
>NZ_JALHPM010000268.1:0-2612 GCF_022842525.1 Luteitalea sp. | reverse complement strand
CGCAGACGAACCTTCAGACGTTCACGACGACCATCCGCGCGCAGAATCCATGGCTGGTCATCGAGACGACCGCCACGACGGCCTTGACGCCTGGCAACACCGCGCCCTCGCCGATCAGCACGCAGGGGGAGTACAACTCGCCGCGCGGGTGTCGCGGCACCTTCGCCAGCATCGGCATTGCGCAGGCGACGCGTATCGAGGCCGACTTCAACGGCAGCGACTGTCAGCTCGCCACGTTCTCGGGCACCGTCGTCCTGACGAAGCAGTGAGGGTGTCGTGCAGATCGATCGAGACGCTCCGCTCCGGTTCCTGAAGGCGGCGTTCCTGCCGGAGGACTGGATTGCCGTGCTCCTGAAGAGGCACGACACGGGCGAGGCCATTCAGCGCGTGGGGCCGCTGGACATGGCGCTCTCACCGCGCTTCCAGAGCTGGCTCCGGTTCAAGAACGCCAACGGATTCAGCGTCTTCGTGAGCGTCAACGCCCTGACGCCTGGCATGCGGTCGCGCACCCGCGAGTCCGTACGCGCCGTGCGGCACGTGTTCTTGGACGCGGATCGGGACTGCGACCGAATTCTGGCCACCATTGACGGTCGTCCCGACGTGCCCACACCGTCCTTCGTGATTCGGTCATCTGCCGGAAGGGCGCACATCCTCTGGCCGGTCACAGGCATGTCGGTCCGCCATGCCGAGGCGCTGCAGAAGCATCTGGCGCGGGAGCTGGGCGCGGACACGGCAGCGACCTCGGCGGCACAACTCACCAGGCTGCCCGGGTTGCTGAATCGCAAGTACTTCCCGCCTCCTCTCGTGTCGATGGACCGCGAGGGCCCGGCCACCTCTTACAGAGTCAACAGCTTTCCAGACCCGCCAGTAGCCGCCAAGGTTGCCACCCCGGGCCAGGCTCCGCGCCACGGATGGTCAATGATCGAGCGTGCCCGACGGTACGTGGCGGCCACTCCGCCTGCCCTCCAGGGGAGGCAGGGCGATCTCGCGACGTTCTGTCTCTGTTGCCGTCTTGTCAGTCGATTCGAGCTGCCGGACCACGAAGCGATGGCCCTGCTTCACTCCTGGAACGCGCGCTGTGAACCGCCGTGGAAAGAGCGAGACCTGATGCTCAAGCTCACTTCAGCCCGGCGATGCGCCTGCCCTTCATCGGAACCCGCAGAGGAATCGGGGGAGAGCGCTAGAGCGAGGCCAAAGGCTCTCAGGGATAAACCGTCCACGCATACTTAGTTTGAGCCGTCCACGGACAACCGGTGGAGGCGGCGGGAGTCGAAGGGCTCACGGTAACTAGTTCAGTGACAGCAACTTGGATGCGGTGCATGAGTTCAGTACCCCGTTTGTACCCCCACTAAGGTCACGCTGAAAAGGCGCTCTACGATCTCGGCTCGCGATGTCTTCGACCGGCTGTCACCCCCGTTCGGCCGCCTCCAAACACGGCCCGGGCTCTGCTCGCCTGAGTTGAGTCGGCCAGCCGCCAGAAAGGGGCGCCGGCCAAGCGGTCCTGGGGCCGACCGTCTCGTCTGACGGACACCGAAGCGTCAGCCATTGCGCGGCGTCACCTCACTCCCAGCCCCCGCCAAGCGAGCGGTACACGTCCACGACCGCCTGCTGGTGCGCTGCAAGAGCCCGGCTGGCGGCGAGCTGGCCGGCGATGCGGTCGCGCTCGGCGAGGGTCTGCGCGAGTGAGTCGACGAGCCCTTCGCGGTACTGCACGGTGACGATGCCGGCCACACCGGCGGCTGCCTCGAGTTGCCGCTGCGTGGCGACGAGCCTGTCTGTGGCGGCGCCGTACGCGTCCACGGCCACACGGACCTCTTCCAGCGCGAGGAGCGTGGCCTGTTCGTACTCCGCGAACGCCGCATCCGCGACCGCACTGGCGGCACGCGCCCGCCGACGAAGCTGCGGCCAGTCGAGGAACGACCACGCGATGCGCGGCGCCACCAGCCACGACACGGCGCCCGCCTCGGCGAGCGAACCGAGGCTGCCGGCCACGTGGCCGAACGATCCGAGCACGTCGATCCGGGGCAGCAACTCGGCCCTGGCGACCCCTGCGCGTGCGAGCGCGGCCTTGAGCCGTGCCTGGGCCACGCCGACGTCGGGGCGCCGCGACAATACGTCGGCCATGCTGCCGATGGGAAGCCGCTGCGCGCGCAGCGGGGCAGCGGGCGTCGGCGGCACGGTCCACCCGTCCGGCGAGCGACCCGTCAGCGTGGCCAGGCGCAGCCGCGCCCGCTCGCCGACGTGCGTGACCGTCGCTTGTTCGGCGGCCATCCCGTCGTCGAGCTGCTGCACGCGCAGCAGGTCGAGCCTGGTCAGGCGACCGGCCGCGATGAGCGCCTCGGTCTTGGCGGTCAGGTCCTGCACCTGCTGACGCAGGCTCGCAAGCAGATCGAGGTCGCGCTGTGCCCCCCGCCAATCGTAGTAGGCCGACGCCACCTGGGCGATCACCGCCACCTGCACGCCGCGGCTGTCGAAGGCGGCAGCCGTCGCGTCGGCCTCCGCGGCGCGGGCGCGACCGCGCAGTCGCCCGAACACGTCGGCTTCCCAGGCCACGTCGATGCCCGCACGGTAGACCGTGCCGGTCCGCGTTGGCAGGTCGAGCCCTTGGGCCT
>NZ_JALHPM010000267.1:0-6375 GCF_022842525.1 Luteitalea sp. | reverse complement strand
CGACCCGGGTGTCGAACGCCCCGTCGATCTTCAGGCTGCCCTTCCGCCACGTGACCTCGTGGCGGAACAGCAGGTCACCCACGGCCTGCGTGGGGTCGTTCAGGGCCTCCTGGGGATAACCGGTCAGCGTCAGGTCCAGGTATCCGCGCTGTTCGAACGTCTGCGGCTGTGCAGCCGCCGGTGTCGGCCCCGCGCACGCCAGCAGCACGACGGCGAGCAGGCGTCGGCGCCATGCGTGCCTGCGCGCGCGCGGCCGGGCGCGTGTTCGCCGGGCGCGGCCGGGATCAGCTGCGCTGCAGCGCCTGCACCGTGAACTGGTCGTCGCGCAAGGGCACATCGTAGGTCAGCGACTCGAGCGTGAGGATGGTGCGGCTGTTGCGCGTGAAGTCGTGCATCTCCAGCGTACGGGCCGACCAGATGCCCTGGACGCTGGCCATGTCCCTGTAGCGGAGCCGGCGCACGAGGGTGCTTCCGTTGAAGTTCTCGACCTGCGCGAACGAGTAGGTCGACTGGCGGATCCAGAGGGTGGAACGCGTGTACTGCGATCGCCTGCCGGGCCTGGGGGTCGAGGCGATTCTCCAGCAGCGCTCGCCCTCGAGCGTCTCCTCGCCCTCCATCACGTAGGTGTGGTGATCGACGTCGCGCTCCTCGAGGTCCTCGAAGCTGAAGTCGGTGCCGAAGAAGCGCGTGCGGCGGTCCTGCGTGGCGATGCGCCGCTCGCGGTTGATGGCGGGCGTCCACATCCACTGGTCCGACGCTCGGTCGGGGAAGTTCACGATGAGGAGCGCGACGCCCTTCACCTCGGCGGGTCCCGTGAAGCGGATGATGGTCTTGCTCGCCCCGTGCGAACCGAGGCGCGTGTACGTCCACCGCTTCTCGGACGTCTTGCCGCCCGCGTCCACCACCTGCAGCCGCCCCTCGTACCGCTGCGACTTCGTCGTCGACCGCGCCTGGGCCTCTGCGACCACCTGCCGGGCATCCTGCGCGGTCACGGTCGTCGCCGCGGCGAGCACGGCGCATGGGATGAGCATCCACTTACTCATATTCGAGTGCCTCGACGAGTGAGCCGCGCACGGCGGACTCCGCCGGACCGATGGCCGCAGCCACCGCGGCCGCCAGCATGACCGGGCACACCGCCAGCGCCACGAGCGAAGGATACGCGTAGTCGAACCTGAGGCCCGGGTAGTCGCGGTAGCTGATCTGCAGCACGAAGTACAGGTGGAGCGCGCCGAGGACGAGTCCGAGCACGAGGCAGACCACGGCAAGCGTCGCCGCCTCCATCCAGATGGCGGCGCGCACCTGCCGCCGAAGACCGCCGATCGCCTGCAGCACACCGAACTCGCGCCGGCGGTCGGCGATGGTGACGGTGAGCGAACTGGCGATGCCGAGGACGGCCACGAGGGTCGCCACCGCGATCTGCACCCAGGTGACGCTGAACCACTGGTCGGCCATCCGCCCGACGTAGGCGCGCACCTGATGGCTGGAGAGGACGAAGAGACGTCGCTGGTCGGCAAACCGCGTCAGGATGCGTCCACGGACCTCCTCCGGCACGGCACCAGGCGACACGTACACCCTGAACAGATCGACGGTGTCGTCCTGCCAGTGCTTCCGATACAGGGCGAGGTCGACGATGAGGGCGCCCTGCGTGTCGGAGTACTCGCGCACGACCCCCGCCACGGGCAGGCGGAGCATGCCGGTGGGCGCCGCCAGCTCGACGACGTCTCCCGCATGCACGCCGAAACCCGCCGCGAAGTTCTCCGAGACGATGGCGGCCTCTCCCGCGGCGACCCGGCGGTACATGTCGGCCGCCTCGCCCTCGAGGACGGTGCGACGGGCGGTGCGGCCGACGCTCTCGACGTCGGTGGCCATGAGCAGCACGAGCGAGTTGCGGTAGGCCACGCGGGGCTGCCGCATCCGTTGCACGATGGCCACGCCCTCGACCTTCGCGAGTTCGCCCGTCATCGCCTCGGGGAGGCGGTAGTCGCGCCCCGTCAGCGTGGGCGAGCCCGTGACGAAGAAGTCCGGATTGAGCGCCGACTCGGCCCACTCGGTGATCTGCCCATGACTGGCGCGGCCGATCCCGGCCAGCCCGACGACGAGGGCGATGGCGAGCATGAGCGCCGACACGGTGGCCGACGTCCGCCGGGGCGCCCCGATCAGGCTGTCGGCGGCCAGCATCCCCTCGGTAGGCCTGAGCCACACGAGCGCCGGCCGCAGCAGTCGCACGAGCGCCACCGAGAGCCACGGCGTGAGCAGGAGGGCCGCCAGGAGCAGGCACAGGTAGCCGACGTAGAAGGCCGGCAGTGAGGTCGTGCCGACGAACAGGGCCGCGCCGAGCGCGCCGAGGCCTGCCGCCACGAGCGTCCGGGCGCGATTCTCGCCGGCACCGAGCACCTGAAGGCGCCCGCGCTGCAGGGCCTTGATGGGATCCACCCGCGCCGCCTCCCGGGCGGGCAGGGCCGCCGCCAGCACGCTGGTGAGCGTGCCGAGCGCCAGCGCGACGCCCACCAGCCACGGGGTCGGCGTCACCTCGGCCTGCCCCTGGCCGACGCCCTGGATGCCCTCGAGCAGTGTGCCGATCAGGCGGGCGACGCCCCCGGCCAGCGCGTACCCGAGCGCCACGCCCACCGCGGACCCGAGGCACCCGGCGACCGCGCTCTCGACGACGAACAGGAGGCCGACCTGCCCACGCGTCGCCCCGAGTGCGCGCAGGATGCCGATCTCGGCGCGCCGCTGGGTGACCGCCGTCGCGAACGCGTTGTAGATCATGAACAACGCGATCACGAGGGCGAACAGGCTGGAGAAGCGGAGCATCAGGCGGTAGATGCGGAGCAGCGACTCGAAGCTCTGGCCGCGTGCGCTCGGCGTCTGCACCTGGAACCCCGGTCCGAGGGCCTGCTGCAGCGCCTGCCGTCCCGCATCGAGCGCCACGCCGGGAGTGAGCGCGAGGTCGATCCTGTCGAAGCGGCGCCCGCGTCCGAACACGTGCTGCGCCGCGTAGATGTCCATGATCGCGAGGTTGCCGCCGAAGGCCCCGCTCAGCCCGCTGGCGCCGAGCACGCCGCGGACGACGAACTCCTTGCGCCCATCCACGGTGTCGAGCGGGAGGCGGTCGTTGGTGCGCAGGCCGTTGCGCCGGGCGAACTCGGCCGTGATCATCAGCGAGTCCGGCTGCGCGAGAAAGACGAGCGGGTCGTCGAGCACCGCCGCATCGCCGCTCTCGAGGTCGTACTCGCGCAGGCTCCGGTCGCCCGTCATGTCGATGCCGAGAATCAGCACGTTGCCCTGCCCGGGCAGGCCCGTGGCACCCACGGCCTCGATCACGGGCGAGGCGACCGCGACCTCGGGCATCGCCTGCACCCGCTCGAGGACCGCCTCGTCGAAGCCGCTGAAGCCCGCCGTCACCTGCAACTCGGTCGCGCCGGCCAGCCGCGAGACGGTCTGCGTGAAGGCGCCGAACACCGCGTCGTTGGCCGCGCGCATGGCGACGAACACCGCCACGCCGATTGCGATGCCGGCCACGGTGAGCAGCGCCCGGCCCGCGTGCTTGCGCACGTAGGGCCAGCTGATCAGGCGCAGCAGGATCACCGCCGCACGTCCCCGACCACCTGGCCGTCGCGCATGGCGATCGTGCGCCCGCAGGATTGCGCGACGCGCATGTCGTGCGTGACGATCACGATGGTCGTCCCGAGGCGCGCGTGCAGGTCGGTGAGCAGCGCGAGGATGTCCTCGCCGGTGCGCGAGTCGAGGTTGCCGGTCGGCTCGTCGCCGAGCAGCACGGGCGGATAGACCGACAGCGCCCGCGCGATCGCGACGCGCTGCCGCTCGCCTCCCGACAGCTCCTCGGGCAGGTGGTGGACGCGCTGTGCCAGGCCGACGACGCCCAGGAGTTCCGTCGCGCGCTCCCTGGCGCGGTGCCGCGACCAGCCGCGCAGGTGCAGGGGGAGCGCCACGTTCTCGAGCGCCGTCAGCGTGGGGAGCAGGTTGAAGAACTGGAAGACGAAGCCGATCGTGTCCCGGCGCACCCGGGTGAGCTCGTCGTCATCGAGCCCCGACAGGCGCCGCCCGTCGATGCTCACCTCGCCGCTGCTGGGACGGTCGAGGCACCCGATCAGGTTCAGCAACGTCGACTTCCCCGAGCCCGACGGGCCAACGATCGAGACCATCTCGCCGCGCGTGATGCTGACCGAGACGTCGTTCAGGGCAACGACCCGCCGCTTGCCGTCGAATTGCTTGACGACGGCATCGAGCCGGATCATGTCCGGCTGCGCCTCGGGAGTTGGACTGGCGTCGATGGCGGCGAGGGTAGCGAAGGCCCGGTCGCCTGTCAAACGTGAGCCGTGCGTGCTTGACAGCGCGCCGTCGTTTTGCTCAAGCTACGAGCTCCAAACAGTTCGCATGAGGTGACCGATGCGCCTGGCCGCAGTGTGGGGCGACGTGGTGTCTTCGTTGGCGTCGGGTGTCTGGCACGCGGCGCAGTGGGTCAACCGTCTCGTGCCCGATCGCCCGTTCCAACCGGCGTGGGCGCCGGCGCCGCTGCTCAAGCAGCGGGAGCGCACGTCGCCTCCGCTCGGCTTCCCGCGCGAGACGGATTCCCTGTGTCCCGCGTGCGTCATCGACATTCGTGACCGGATCGTCGCCGGCGAGGCGGACTGGCGGGTGCTGGTCGACGAGCGGCCCGGCGAGATCCGGGCGAGTATCGTCGAGCGCGACAACCGCGTGTACATGGAGAAGACCTGCCCGGTGCACGGCACCTGGTCCGACCTGATGGCCGTGAATGCGCGCTTCCTCCGCCGCATCGAGGACCTGTACCCGGGGCGCGACTTCCAGATGGCGCCGGACCGGCTGCACGACCACGGATCCTCCTCGATCAAGTACGGCCGGGGCGCCGTGCTCACGGTGGATCTCACCAATCGCTGCAACATGATGTGCGACCCGTGCTTCATGGACGCCAACCAGGTGGGGTACGTCCACGAGCTCTCGTTCGAGGAAGTGCGGACGATCCTCGACGACGCGATCACGGTGAAGCCCCGGCGTCAGCTCACCGTGCAGTTCTCGGGGGGAGAGCCGACGCTCTCGCCGCATTTCCTCGAGGCCATCGCCTACGCGAAGCAGGTCGGCTACTTCTCGGTGCAGTGCGCCACCAACGGCGTCCGCTTCGCCCAGGATCCCGAGTTCGCGCGCCGCGCGCGCGCGGCCGGCCTCCGGCTCGCCTACCTGCAGTTCGACGGCATCGGCAACGAGAAGAACGCGCATCGCGCCGTCGGCAACCTGTTCGAGGTCAAGGAGAAGGCCATCGAGCACCTGCACGCGGCCGGCGTCGACGTCACGCTGGTGGTCACGATCGTCAACACGATCAACAACGACCAGGTCGGCCCGGTGATCCGCTTCGCGATCGATCACATCGACAAGGTCAACGCCGTGTCCTTCCAGCCGGTGTCGTTCACCGGTCGCGACGAGCACCTCGATGCCGACACGCGTGCGCGATGGCGCTACACGCTCTCGCACCTGGCCGAGGACGTGCAGCGGCAGACGGGTGTCACCGATCCGCTGCGCGACTGGTACCCGCTCTCGGCCTCGGGTCCCCTGTCCGACTTCACCGACAACCTGTCGGGCCTCGACGCGCAGTGGGGCAGCCTCAAGTGCGGGTGCCATCCCAACTGCGGCATCGGCACGCTGTTCCTGGTCAACGCGACGACGCGGCAGGCCGTGCCGATGGCCGACGTGTTCGACACCGATCGATTGATCGAGGACTTCAAGACGATCAACGAGCGACACCGGTCACGCCCGGTCATGGCCCTGCAGGCCGTCCTGGCGCTGCTGCGCAACTTCAGGTACGGCCGCGCCCCCGGCGGACTCGGCTTCTGGCAGATGCTGCAGGTGGCCGACGGGCACACCGGCAAGCGGATGGGGCTGACCAGCGAGGGGCGCCACGAGTGGCGGGTGCTGCTGGTGGCGGGGATGTGGTTCCAGGACCTCTTCAACTACGACTTCAGGCGCACGGAGATGTGCATCATCCCGTACGCGACGCAGATGGGCGAGATCTCGTTCTGCGCGTACAACACCGGCGTCGGCTGGCGGAAGATCGTCGAGAAGATGCACATGAACGCCACGACGGCCGAGTGGTTCAAGACGCGCGGCCGCCACGCCATCTACGCGGCGGGCAAGTCCGTGCCGCTGCCGGCCTCCGCGCCGCGGACCGTGATCCCGCTGGTCGCCGTGCCGGCGAGCGGCGAGGTCGCGGTGCCGGTCGGCGCCGGGTGTGGGTGCCATGACGCGTGACGCCGCGGACGGGGGCCGGGCGTGAAGCTCCACCAGGATGAACTGGCGCTGGCGCGGGCCTACGACGCCACCCAGCCGTTCGAGGGGCTGTCG
>NZ_JALHPM010000266.1:0-6409 GCF_022842525.1 Luteitalea sp. | reverse complement strand
CGAGAGGTAGCTGAAGAGATGACCGCTCTGCTCGTCGTCGCCACGCATGGCGTCGATGCTAAGTCACGGGGATCCACCTGTCGATCCCTTCAACCTTCTTTTTCAGCAGCCTGCTATGCCCGGGACGACGGGCAGTGGTATTTCGTGGGCGGCGCCAGACCCACGGCGTCGCCGACCAACGACGCCCTCGTCATCGACGGCCTGACACCGACGTCCCGCGAGTTCCGGCTGTATCTGCCCCTCTACAACGGCGTGAGCCGCCTCGAGGTGGGCGTGCCCGAAGACGCCACGTTCCGGTTCGATCCACCTGTGCCGACCCGTCCCCTCGTCGTCTACGGGACGTCCATCACGCAGGGCTGCTGTGCGTCCCGCCCCGGCATGAGCTACACCGCGATGCTGGGCCGTCGGCTCGACCTGCCGGTCATCAATCTGGGCTTCTCGGGCAACGGCAAGGCCGAACCCGAGGTGGCGCGGTTGCTGGCCGATCTGAATCCCGCCATCTACGTGCTCGACCCGCTGCCGAACCTGACACCGGCGCAGGTCATCGAGCGCATGCCGCATCTCATCGACACGATTCGAGCCGCGCGGCCGCAGACGCCCATCGTGCTGGTCGAGCATCTGCTGTATCCGAACCTGCGGTTTCGCCCCGAAAAGGCCGCGGACGTCGCAGCGGCGAACGCGTCGCTCCGACGCATGCACCAGGCGCGCGTCGCGGCCGGGGACTCGCGGCTGCTCCTCGTGCCGAGCGCGTCGCTGCTCGGCACCGACGGAGACGGCACCGTGGACGACAGCCATCCGACCGAACTGGGATTCGCGCGCATGGTCGACGGACTGGAACCGTACCTGCGGCGTGCGCTGGCGCTGCTTCCGACCTCGACGCGCTGAGACGCCTGAACCGGCTCAGCGGGCGAACGCCTCCGCCATCCGGAGGGCAAGGGCCGCCGTGTCCGCATAGGACGTGTTCGAGGTGACCGCGATGACGAGTCCGCGCTCCCCGACGATCAGCAGCGACGCGACCTGGCCACCGAGCAGATCGCCATCGTGGCCGACCACCGGCGTCACTCGGCCCGCCAGCGTGACCGTCTCGAGATCCCACCCGAGACCGTAGCCCGTGTCTGCCCCGGACCGCCGGCGCTGCGACGTCTGCAACAGGCGCCGCGTCTCGGGTCGCAGCACGGTGTCGCGCTGGACGCCCATGCCGAAGCGCACGAGGTCCGACGGGGTGGACACGAAGTGCATCGCCCCGGCATAGCAGGAGGTGTCGATCGGGCGCATGAGATCGAGGCCGTAGTGGGGCTCGGCCGCGTACTGCGGGAAGTACGAGGTGGCCCGCCCGGCACTCTGCTCCGCGGCGACGTCGGGCTTCGTGTCGTCCATGCCAAGCGGGACGAAGACGTCATCGCGCATGACATGGGCGAAGGCACGGCTGGTCGCGGCTTCAATCGCCGCGCTCACGACGGTCCAGCCGTAGTGCGAGAAGCGGTAGTCGGTATCGGGCTCGAACAGCAGGGGCCGATCGGCGAACTCCGCCAGCGCCTCGGCCGGCCGGTCGCAGTGCGTGCCCAGAAGGGGGCCCTCGTCACCGCCATCCGAGCGAAGGCCCGCGACGTGGCCCATGACCTGGCGCAGCGTCACCGGCCACCGCTGCTTCGGATAGGCCGGCACGTATACCTGGATCTCGTCGTCCAGCCGCAGGCGCCCCTGCTCCAGCAGCAGCCCCACCGCCGCCGAGGTGAGGACGGTGGACGCCGTGCCGATGCGGAAGCGGGTCTCCGGGGTGACGGTCGCCTGGCGCTCCAGGTCCGCGAAGCCGAACCCCTCGGCCCAGACGACGTCCGTGCCGACGCCCACGGCCACGGACAGTCCGGGCAGGTTCTGTTCGGCCATCCCGGCACGGGCGGCCTGCCGGGCACGGGCGACCGGCTCGGCCCAGTCCCCGGTCGGCGCCGCGGCCACCGTCGATGGGATCCGCTGCGGGTCCGGGTGCAGCGGCGTCGCCATGACGGTCATGTACGTGTGCAACCCGGCGATGGCGGTCACAACGCCGCCCACCCCCAGCACCGCCAGCGTCAGCCAGGTCTCCATCCGGTTCCACGTCTTCGCCACGGGGCCAAGCATCCCCCACGACCGTGATCGAAGTCTTCAGCAGGCGATGAGCATGCGGTGAGATTGGGCTCAGGAACCTTCTCGACCCCGTTGCCGTAGACATGTCTACGCTAGACATGACCAAGACCAAGTCGGACATTCCGCACGGCACGCTCGACCTGTTGATCCTGCGCACGCTCGACACGATGGGGCCGCTGCACGGCTACGCCATCGCGCGGCGCCTGGAGCAGGTCGGCGGCGGTACCACCCGTCTCAGTCAGGGTGCCGTCTATCCGGCTCTCATCCGGCTCGAACAACAGGAGCTCATCCGGACGCAGTGGGGGCTCAGCGAGACCAACCGCGAGGTCAAGTTCTACGAACTGACGCCCCCCGGCGCCGCACATCTCCGCAAGGAGATCGCCAGCTGGGAGCAGTCCACCGCGCTCATCGCGAAGTTTCTCGGAGCCAGACCATGACTGCGCGCCTCCGCCGCCTGCTCGCCCTGTTCCGCCGCACCAGGCTCGACCGCGAGCTCGATGCGGCGATCGTGGCTCACCTCGAACTGGCCGAGCACGACGCCCGGGCCCGCGGCCTCTCCGTCGAGGAGGCCAGACGGGAGGCCCGTCAGGCCTTCGGCGGCGTGGACGCCGTCCGGGAAGCCCACCGCGATGCCCGCAGCACCCGCGCGCTCGAGACGCTCTGGCGCGACGTGCGCTACGGCCTCCGCGGCATCCGGCGCACGCCCCTCGTGTGCAGCATCATCGTCCTGGTGCTTGGCGTGGCCATCGGAGCGAACACGACGATGCTGAGCGCGGTCGAGGCCATTCTGGTCCGGCCACTCGGCTACGGGGACGCCGACCGACTGGTCATCGTCATGCACGACGGGCGGGCGCCCGTCTCGTATGCCAACTTCGATGACTGGCGACGGGAGGCTCGGTCGTTCCAGGGCATGGGCGCTGCGGAGTACTGGCGCGTCAACATCGGCCTGGAGGAGGGCGCCGAACGCGTGCTGGGCCTGCGGGTGACGCAGGATCTGCTCCCGCTGCTGGACGTGGCGCCGGCCCTCGGGCGCCTCCCCGGCGCAGACGCGTTCACAGGCGGCGACGACAAGCAGGTCGTCATCTCGCACGGCCTCTGGCGCCGCCGCTTCGGCGGCCGGGCCTCGGCACTCGGCGAGACGCTGCGCCTCGACGGCGAGCTCTACACGGTGGTCGCGGTCATGCCACCGGGCTTCGTCTTCGCGCCGTTCTGGGCCGCCGAGTCACAGCTCTGGGCGCCGCTGCCCCATGCCGGCCGCCCCACCAGCCGCACGCACAACAGTCTGCGCGTGTTCGCCCGTCTGGCGCCCGGCACCTCCCTCGCGCAGGCGCAGGCCGACGTCACGGCGCTCACGACCCGGCTGGAGAGCGCCTTCCCGCACACGAACCGCAACGTGCGCGTCGTCTCGCTCAAGGAGCGTGTCGTGGGCGAGACACGCATGCCGCTGCTCGTGATGCTGGGCGGCGTCGGCATCGTCCTGATCATCGCGTGCGCCAACGTCGCGCACATCCTGCTGGCGCGTGCGGCCACGCGACGACGCGAGGTGGCGGTGCGACTGGCCCTCGGCGCGACGCGGACGCAGATCGTCCGTCAGTTCCTCGTCGAGAGCCTGCTGCTTGCCGGAGCGGCGGCCGTCGTCGGGGTGGCGCTGGCGATCGTCGGGATCGACGCGCTGGTGGCGCTGGCGCCGCCGGACCTGCCGCGCGCCGCCGACATCCGGCTGGACCTGCCCGTGCTGCTCGGGACGGTGGCGATGGCACTCACCGCCGGCCTGGGGTTCGGGCTCGCGCCGGCGTTGCAGGCGGCCCGCCCCGTGCCGGGGGAGCACCTGGCGGCCGGGCGGGGAGCCTCGGCCGATCGTCGGCAGGCGGCGACGCGCGAGCTGCTGATGGCCTCCGAGGTGGCGCTGTCGCTGGTGCTCGTCGCCGGGGCCGGTCTGATGGTGCGAAGCCTGGCCTCGCTGCAGGCCGACGATCCGGCCTTCGATCCCGGGGGTGTGCTCTCGTTCTCCGTCTCGGTGCTCGGGAGTCGGCAGGCCGATGCCGATCGGCGCGCGCCGTTCTACGAGGCGCTGGTCGAAGGGCTGGCCGCGCTGCCGGGCGTGACGGCCGTATCCGCGATCAATCACCGGCCGCTCGACGGCGACCTCTGGACGCGCGGGATGACCATCGAGGGACGCACGGCCCCGGCGGACGGCGCCGTGATCGGCGCCATCTATCGCGTGTCGCTTCCCGGCTACTTCACCGCGATGCGCATCCCGATCCAGCGCGGCCGCGACTTCACGTGGACCGACAGGACCGGCACGCCAGGTGTGGCGATCATCAGTGACGATCTCGCGCGGGCCCATTGGCCCGGCGAAGAGGCCGTCGGCAAGCGCATCCTGTTCGGGCAAGCCGCCTCGGACCCCGAGCCCCGCTGGCTGACGATCGTCGGCGTCGTGGCCGACGCCGCCGGGCGGACCTGGGAGGATGGTCGCGGCAGCGAAGTCTACCTGCCGTTCCTGCAGAGCGCCGAGTACGCCACCAGTCCGACGGCGCCCTTCAGCTATCTCAGCTTCATGGTCCGAACCGAGCCGGGTCGCGAGGGCGCGCTCATGCCGGCCGTCCGTCGCCTCGTCGCCGGCATGGATCGCGACGTGGCCGTCTCCGACGTCGCCACGATGGAGGAGGTCGTGTCGCGGGCGCTGGCGCGCCCGCGCTTCCAGTTGACGCTGCTGGCGGTGTGCGCGGCGGTCGCCCTGCTGCTCGCGGCGGCCGGCATCTATGGCGTCGTCAGCTACGCCGTGACGCGGCGCACCCGTGAGATCGG
Source organism: Luteitalea sp. (assembly GCF_022842525.1). Lineage (NCBI taxonomy): Bacteria > Pseudomonadati > Acidobacteriota > Vicinamibacteria > Vicinamibacterales > Vicinamibacteraceae > Luteitalea > Luteitalea sp. Next base: position 1,477 of record NZ_JALHPM010000266.1, on the reverse strand, counting down.
CCTGCGGATGGCGCTCGGGGCCCAGCGGGGCGACGTCAGGACGATGGTGCTCCGCCAGTCGGCGCGGCACGTCGGGCTCGGCGTGGGTGCTGGCCTGATCGGGGCGATGCTGCTCACCAGGCTGATGACCGGCCTGCTGCACGGTGTGACGCCTGGCGACCCGCTCACGCTCGGGATGTCGACGCTGGTGCTCTCGGCGGTGGCCCTGCTCGCCAGCAGTGTGCCGGCGTGGCGTGCGTCGCGCACGGCGCCGGTGGTAGCCCTGCGCGACGAGTGAGCGACGCCTTACGATTCGATGCGGATGAGCTCGACGTCGAACACCAGCATGCCGGCAGGCGCGCCTGGACGTCCGCCGTAGGCGAGCGCTTCGGGGATCCAGAGACGACGCGTCTCGCCCTCGACCATGAGCTGCACCCCTTCGGTCCAGCCGGGGATGACCTGGTAGAGACCGAAGGCGATCGGCTCACCGCGGCTCACCGAGCTGTCGAACATCCGGCCGTCGGTGGTCCACCCCGAGTAGTGGACGAGCACGCGCGATCGCGGGCCGGGATGGACGGTGCCCGTTCCGGCTTCGAGCTGGCGTGACGCGAGGCCGCTCGGCGTGACGGTGGCATCGGCGGGCGGGGCGGCGACATCAGAGGGTGCGGGAATCATGGGGTCTGATTGTACCGGCCCGCCAGCGCTCGTGCCGCCGCGGCGCGCCACGCCGGCATGGCCGGTGCGTGCCTGAGCGCGGCGACGCACGACGCCATCGCCGCCCGGGCGCCGTCGGCCGCGTCGGCGTCGAGCACGTGCGTCAGTTCGCATTCGGCCTCCACCCGCGTCGGGTGCGTGGCCGGCCGCGTGGCGCGCTGATGCGCCACCGCGGTCCGCACGAGGGCGCCTCCGCGGGTGCGCTCGCCCTGCGACCACAGCGCCATCCCCAGCCACAGGCGCACGTTGGCCGCGTAGTCGGCCGCCTCTACACCCGCCGCCTCCAGCACGAGACGAGCGCGCTCCAGCCGTGTCACGGCCTCGGCGAGTGCCCCCTGGCGCGCGAGACAGCGGCCGAGTTGTGCCTGCATGTACGCCGCGCCCGTATCGGTCGGCCCCGACAGGCGTCGGCGTGCCTCGCTCGCCTGACGCATCCACGTCACGCACTCGGCGGGCCGGTCGTCGAGAAAGAGCGCCATGCCCACGTTGCGGGCGGCGTTGATCGTCCGCGGATGCTCGGTGCCGAACAGCCGCACGTGCCGCGCGTGACTGTCGCGCAGGGCCGCGGCCGCCTCGGCATGCCGCCCCTGCAGCGCGATGGCGACTGCGAGGTTGTTCAGCGCGTTGGCCACCTGGAAGCTCTCGGGGCCCACCAGCTCGATGGCGAGCGCGAGGGCGCGACGATGACGCGCCTCGGCGGCGCGCGCATCACCGCGGGCCAGGTCGAGCGCCGCGCGGTCGTTGAGGACGCCGATCACCGCCGGCGCGCGGCCGTCGTGGCTGC
>NZ_JALHPM010000265.1:0-6432 GCF_022842525.1 Luteitalea sp. | reverse complement strand
CAGCGCGAGGTGCTGGTCCAGGTGAAGGCGGCGAGCCTGTGCCACTCCGATCTGTCGACCGTGAATGCCGATCGTCCGCGGCAGATGCCGATGGTGCTCGGCCACGAGGCCGCGGGCATTGTGGCCGAGGTGGGCCCCGGCATCACCGATCTGGCCGTCGGGGACCACGTGGTGATGGTGTTCGCGCCGAGCTGCGGCGAATGCGTGGCCTGCCAGGAAGGCCACCCCGGCCGTTGCGAGCCCGGGCAGAAATCCAACGGCGCCGGCACGCTGCTGGGCGGCGGCATGCGCCTCTCGCAGAACGGCCAGACGGTCTACCACCACGTGGGGGTTTCGGGATTCGCCGAGTACTGCGTGGTCAATCGCGGGTCGCTGGTGAAGATCGACAAACAGCTGCCGTTCGACGAAGCCGCGATGTTCGGTTGTGCCGTGCTCACCGGCGTGGGCGCCGCGCTGAATACGGCGCAGGTGTTCCCCGGTGCACGAGTCGCCGTGGTCGGGCTGGGCGGTGTGGGGCTCAACGCCATGTTCGGCGCGCAGGTGGCCGGCGCGAGCCAGGTCGTGGCCATCGACATCCACGACGACAAGCTCGAACTCGCCCGGGCACTGGGTGCGACCCACACCATCAACGCCAAGGACCCCGACGCAGTCGCCAAGGTGAAGGAGATGACGGCCGGCGGCGTGGATTTCGGGCTCGAGATGGCTGGCTCGGTGCAGGCCATGGAACTCGCCTACCGTGTCACGCGGCGGGGCGGCACGACTGTCACGGCAGGGCTGCCGCATCCGGATGCGCGCTGGCCGCTGCAGCATGTGAACCTCACGGCCGAGGAAAGGACCGTGAAGGGCAGCTATGTCGGCTCCTGCGTACCGCCGCGGGACATGCCCCGCTACATCGACCTCTACCGCAAGGGCAAGCTGCCGGTAAACAAGCTGCTGAGTGATCGCATCACGCTCGAGGAGATCAACGAGGGCTTCGACCGACTGGCCTCCGGGCACACCGTCCGCCAGCTCATCATTTTCTGACCCGCGGCGGCCTCCGGGCCGCCGAGTCGATTCTCCAGCCGGTGCCGCACCCCATGCATTCCGCTCCCGATCTCATCGAATTCGCCACCCGCCTGCTCGACCGCGCAGGCATGGCGCCCGACAAGTCTCCGACCATCGCCGAGGTGCTGGTGGAGGCCGACCTCATGGGTCACGACACCCACGGCCTCAATCTGCTCGCGCCGTATCTCGCGGACATCCGCAAGGGCGAGATGAAGACCGCCGGCGAACCCAAGGCCGTCGCGGACTTCCCGGCGGCGGTCACCTGGGACGGCGATCGTCTGCCGGGCACCTGGCTGGTCTGCCGCGCTATCGATCTCGCCCTGCCGCGTGCCCGCCAGTACGGCACCTGCACGGTCTCGATCCGGCGCGCGCATCACATCGCCTGTCTCGCCGCGTATCTCAAGCGCGTGACGGACCAGGGCATGGTGATCCTCCTCATGACGTCGGCGCCGGAGAACAAGTCGGTCGCCCCGCACGGCGGCCGCACCGGCGTGATCACACCGGACCCCATCGCGGCGGGCTGGCCTACCGCGGGCGATCCCGTGCTGATCGACGTGTCGACGTCCATCACGACCAACGGCATGGTGGGGCGTCTGTCGAAGGCGGGCGGGCGCCTGCCCGGCAAGTGGCTGGTGGATGCCGACGGCAACCCGAGCGACGACCCGAAGGTCGTGTCGCAGGAGCCCAAGGGCGCTCTGCTGCCCATCGGCGGCATCGAGTACGGCCACAAGGGCTACGCGCTGGGTCTCATGGTCGAGGCGCTTACCCAGGGTCTGGGCGGGCATGGCCGCGCGGACCCCATCGACGGCTGGACGGGGGAGGTCTTCCTGCAGATTCTCGATCCGGCCCTGTTTGCCGGCGGGGACGCCTTCGTGCGCCAGACCGAGTGGGTGGCGGATGCCTGTCGCAAGGCCGTTCCGCGGCCCGGCGTCGAGCGCGTGCGGCTGCCCGGTGAGGCCGGGCTGGCGCGGCGTCGCAAGGCGCTTGCTGACGGCGTGCAGCTCCACCCCGGCATCCTGGGCCAGCTCGAGCCCTGGGCGACTGAACTCGGCGTTCCGATGCCGCCCGAGCGCCCGTGAGATCCGCCGCGTCGCACCGCCTCGGCATCTTTCTGATGATCGGGGCGACGGTGTGCTGGGCGTCGGCGGGCGTCCTCGTCCGCACGCTGACGCTGAAGGACGCCTGGGAGATCACCTTCTGGCGGTCCTTCTTCATGGCACTGTTTCTCCTCGGCGTGATCGCCGTCCAGTATCGCGGCGAGGTGTGGTCCCGGATCGTCGCAACCGGACGGGCCGGGCTGGTCTCGGGGATGCTCTGGGCGATCATGTACGTCTGCTTCATCGTCGCGCTGTCGCTGACCACCGTCGCGAACACGCTGATCGTCTGCAGCATCTCGCCCTTCATGTCGGCGCTGTTCGGCCGCCTGTTCCTGCAAGAGCATGTCCCGGGGCGGACGTGGGCGGCCATGGGTGTGGCGGTCACCGGCATCGTGCTCATGTTCGTCGAGGGCGTGGGGTCCGAGGGCTGGTCGGGCATCCTGCTCGCCCTGGTGATCCCCGTGGCCTTCGGGATGAACGTGGTGCTCAACCGGCGGATGCATGCGACCGTTGACATGGTGCCCACCGTGTTCATCTCGGGCGTGTTCTCGTGCGCGATGACATTGCCGTTCGCGCTCCCGCTGGAAGCTGCCGGCAGTGACTTCGCGAATCTCGTGACGCTCGGCGTCGTGCAGCTGGGTCTGGGGTGCCTGCTGATGGTGGTAGCGTCCCGGCATCTGCGCGCCGCGGAGGTCGGGTTGCTCGCCGAACTGGAAACGGTGCTGGGGGTGGCGTCCACATGGGCGCTCGTCGGCGAGGCGCCGAGCCGCATGGCGCTCATCGGCGGCATCGCGGTGATCGTCGCCCTGGCGGCCGATACCTTGTTCGGGCTGACGCGTTCGCGGGGCAGTGTGGCCGTCACGCCGTGACGCTGGGGTTGTTGGCTCTTCGTGTCCCCGGAGTCGAGGCATCCGCCCCTCGTCCGGGTTGCGTAGCCCGGACGAGGCCGCCAGGCCGACTCCGGGGGGTCTTCCGACCTCCGCCTAAGTGCCACGCGCCGGTGAGTTCACCTGTCTCGGGTTCAGGAGTACCCTCGACTTTCCTCCCTCGCCAAGCCGGCCCGACCCATGATCCCGGACCCCAACGATCTCGCCGAACGCCTCGAAGCCTGCTACGCCGCTGCCGTGCACGACGTGCTCCGCGCGATGGGGCACCCGAACTGTGTCCTGCCTCCGGAAATCCGTCCCCTGGATCCCACTCGCAAGCTCGCCGGCGAGATCTTCACGGTGAGCGGGCATGTGGACAACACCCGCGACCCCCACGACACCTTGCTCGCCTGGACCGGTCTTCTTTCCAAGGCGCCCGCGGGCAAGGTGCTGGTGTGCCAGCCGAACACCTATTCGATCGCGCTGATGGGCGAGCTGTCTGCCGAAACGCTGCATTTCCGAGGCGTGCGCGGCTACGTCGTCGACGGAGGCTGCCGCGATACCGACTTCATCCTGAACCTGGGCTTCCCCGTGTTCTGCAGCTTCAACACGCCCAAGGACATCGTCGGCCGATGGGTGCCCGATCGCTTCGGGGAGCCGATCACCATCGGCGATGTCACCATTTCCAGTGGTGACTGGCTCCTGGCCGACCGCGATGGGGTGGTCGTGATTCCCGGCGCCATCGCGGCCGATGTCGTCGCCAGAACCGAGGCCACCCTGCTCACCGAGAACCGGGTGCGCACCGCCATCCTTTCGGGGATGGATCCCCAGGAGGCTTACCTCAAGTTCGGCAAGTTCTGAACCTGAAACGTATTCCGATCGAATAAGATAGGGCTTCAGTTGTACGGCCGGTGGCCGTTGACGCAGATGACCCCAACCGGCTATAACCCGGAAAGATGGTGGTCTCTTTCCATGAGCGAACAAGGAGTGCTCGCATGAAAATGATGTCCTTTGGGCGCGCGGCCGTAGCTGCAGCCCTGTTGACCGCACCGCTGATGACGCTGGCTGCCGGTGTCGACAACGTTGGCGCCTGCGGTCCCGGCTCCCGACTGTTCGAAGGCCAGAGCGGCATTGCTCCCCAAGTCCTGGCTGTCACGACGAACAATTTCTACGGCATCAATACTTTTGCCATGTCGTCTGGCACGTCGGGCTGCTCGCAGGACGGCAAGGTGTCGAGTGCCTGGAAGACGGCCGCCTTCATCGACGGCAACAAGGATCGTCTTGCGCGCGACCTCTCCCGCGGAACCGGCGAGTCGCTCGACTCCCTGGCACAGCTGCTGGGTGTGAAGGACCAGGACAAGGCGGCCTTCGTGCGCACGACCCGAGACAACATGGCGCGCATCTTCCCGAGCGCCCAGGCCTCCACGGACGAGATCCGTGCCGGTCTTCGCGCCGTGCTCGCTGCTGACGGGTCCCTTGCGGCCTACGCCGCCCGCGTCTGATCCGGTCGACCGCAACCACCCTTTTCAGGAGTCAGTACATGAAGCGCTCTTCATTGAATGCAGTTCTGGTCGCGGCCGCGATGGCTGCCCTTCCGTTCGCCGCCCAGGCCGGCGGCGATGACGATGTCGGCACCTGCGGCTGGGGTTCCAAGCTGTGGGACGGCCAGGTCGGTCTTGCCCCCAAGATCCTCGCCGCCACGACCAACGGCTCGTCCGGCAATCAGACCTTCGCCATCACGTCCGGCACCTCCGGCTGCACGCAGGACGGCACCGTGAAGTCCAACTGGAAGCTGTCGCACTTCATCGACGGCAACAAGGAAAAACTGGCCCGCGACATGTCCCGCGGCTCCGGCGAAACCCTGGATGCCCTCGTCCAGTTGCTCGGCGTGTCCGAGCAGGACAAGGCTGCCTTCGTTCAGTCCACCCGCGACAACATGGCGCGCATCTTCCCGAGCGCCGAAGCCTCCACCCAAGACATCCGCGTCGGTCTGCGTGAAGTCCTGGCGGCGAACGACAAGCTCGCCGGCTACGTCGCGCGCATCTGATCGCCCGACTGCGTTCGATCCGCACCCAGTGCGCAAGCACTGGGTGTTTTTTATTGTGGTTGGCGATCGCCGCCCTGGCGGTGGCGCACGCCCCCGTCAGGGCGGCCGACTACGCCGACGAACTCGTCGCCAAGGCCCGCGAACTCGGCCTGGCGAATACGCCCGAATGGCACCGGCTTGTCCATTACCGCACGACCTGGTGGCGCGGTGTGCGCAGTCAGGCGGATGACGCGGGTTTTTTCAATGCGCCGGACGGCAAGAGCAACCCCGGTACCGAACTCGACGCCACGCTGAGAGCGTTTTTCTCCGACCTGGAGGAGACCGACAAGCAGCAGAATCCGCAGTGCCGTTTCGTTGCACGCTATCGATGGCTGAAGAGTCGTCTCACTTTCGATCCCGCGCGTCTGCCGGAGCGAGGGTGCCCGCGCTTCGAGCGCTGGAGTGCCGACCTCGAACCGCAGTCGGTGACGCTTGTCTTCCCCGCGGCGTACATCAACAGCCCGGCTTCCATGTACGGCCATACGCTTCTGCGTATCGACGGGCGTGCACAGAACGATCGGACTCGCATCCTCGACTACGCGGTCAACTTTGCCGCGGTGACCGGAAACGACAACGGCATCGCGTTCGCGTGGCGCGGGCTCGCCGGCGGGTACGACGGCCGGTTCTCGATCACGCCGTACTACGTGAAGATCGCGGAATACAGCGACATCGAGAGTCGCGACATCTGGGAGTACCGGCTGTCGATCACGCCGACGGAGGCGCAGCGGCTGCTGGAGCACGCCTGGGAACTCGGCGCGACGCGCTTCGACTACTACTTCCTCGACGAGAACTGTTCGTATCAACTGCTGTGGCTGCTCGACGTGGCGCGCCCGTCCCTGAATCTGGTCGAGCGGTTCCCCGCATGGGTGATTCCGGCAGATACGGTGCGGGAGATCAAGGCGGTCCCGGGGCTCGTATCCGAGATCAAGTTTCGTCCGTCTCGCAGCACTCAGCTGTTTCACTTCGGTTCTCTGATGTCGGACGGCGATATCTCGCTGGCGAGGAGACTCGCCGACGATCGGATTTCGACCGACAGCCCGGAACTTGCACAACGACCGCCGGAGGAACGGGCGCAGGTTCTCGATCTTGCTTTCGAGACCCTCGACTTCGAGCGACTGTCCGGCGCCAAGCGCGGCCCGGCGCCCTCGGCCCGCCTGCGAGAGTTGATGCTTGCGAGAGCCAAGGTGGACGGGCCGCCCCCGCCCGAAGTGCCCATGCCAGCCGTGAGGCCCGACGAAGGTCATGGCTCTGCCCGGCTGAGTGTCGGCGGCGGCACGACAGCGGGCAACGGCTTTCAGGACATCCGCTTCCGCGGCGCCTATCACGATCTCATCGATCC
>NZ_JALHPM010000264.1:0-6448 GCF_022842525.1 Luteitalea sp. | reverse complement strand
GCGGGCCACCGGATCGGCGGGCGGCGCGGGCCGCTGGCGTGCCGCGTCGGGGTGCCAGACGCGGTAGAGGCCGCCCCGCGTGCGGCGGCCGCCGAGGGCGAAGTACACCGCCCCGTCGGCGCCGACCTCGAGATCGGTCACATTGAGCGGCGTCCCCATGACGAACTCGCTGATGGCCTCCGTGTAGCTCGCGCCGGCCGGCTGCTGGCGGCCGACGAGAATGCGACCGCGCGACCAGTCGGCGACGAGGAAGGCATCGCGGTACTCGGAGGGAAAGGCCTCGCCCTGGTAGAAGGTGACGCCGACCGGGGAGCCGCGTCCGAGTTCGGACAGCGACGGCAGGGTGTCGGGATAGACGGTCGGGAAGGGCCCGGATCCGTAGCGGAAGCCGTAGTCGGCGCCGGGCAACAGGTGCAGGGTGCGGACCGGACGGTACCAGGGCAGGTTGATGTCCCACTCCATGTCGGAGTCGAACGTGAACAGCTCGCCGGCCAGGTTGAACGCGGCGTCGTAGGCGTTGCGGAAGCCGCCGGCGACGATCTCGATCTCCGGCGTGGTGGCCGGCCCCGTGGCGGCCATGATGCCGGACAGGCTTAGGCGGGCGATGAACCCGGCTGGCGCGCGCACCTGGTTGCCGTGCCCACGGGCATCGCCCATCACCGGCAGCAGTTGCTCTTCCCCGGCATTCTGGAACGGCGATCGCGCCGAGAACGACGCTTCGGTACCGCCGAAATTGCCGATCATCCAGTAGACGTCGCCGTCGGGCCCGAAGACGAGCGCGTGGGCACCGTGTTCGCCGATCGCGTACGTGCTGCGCGCCACCAGGATGGGCGCCTCGCCGACGCCATCGCCATCGGCGTCGGGGATGCGATAGAGGGAGGCGATCGTCGGCTTGCCGGGGCCATCGCACGTGGCCAGCAGGTCGCGGCCGGCAAACAGCAGGCCCTGGCAGTTGGTGACCGCGTCGGTGATCACCTGTTCGGTGTCGAAGACGCCGTCGCCGTCGGCATCACGCAGCCGCACCACGGGGCCGTACTCCTTCGACACGACCAAGTGGCCGTCGGCGTCGAAGGTGACGTTGACGATCGAGCCGGCCTTGCTCGCCGGATAGACCTCGGCGACGGCAAAGCCCGGCGGCACCTTCAGGGTCGCGCCCGCGGCGGCCGCAGCCTGACCGGCGGGGGCCTGCGCCGGCGCGCGTCGGGCGTCGAGGGTCAACCCGGTGACCAGACCGCCGGCGAGGAACACGAACGCCGCGGCGACGGCGCGTTGCGAGACACGTGGTGTGGGCATGGCTCTGGGCTGGCCACCCGAGAACCGGCGTCGGGCGGCGAGGCTCGTCGTCATCAGGATGACGCTATCAGCGTGACGCTATCACGGTGACAACGCCGCTGGTAGAGGTCGCCCTCGTTCGCCGGGGATGTCGGGGCCGACTCCCGAGGTCCGACCTACGGAATGACGCGGATCCCCGCCGTCAGGCCCCAGGCGTACGGCTTGCTGCCGTCGGCGCCGACGCCCACGCCTGGCCGGACGTAGGCGCCGAGGCGGCTGAACCACTGGTAGCCGACCTCAGCGCTGAGTTCGCCGTATGTGGACGCGCGGGCGGCGTCGAACACCACCTGCGGCTGCGTCGCCAGCCAGAGCCGCGACGTCGGCCGCCACACGCCGTAGAGACCGACGAGCGTGTCTTCCACCTCGGTGGCGAACGCCTCACCCCCCATGCCGGTGCGATAGGAGAGGAACGGCGCCAGGATGGTCCCCGTCGCGGGCTGGAAGACGACCTGGACGTACGGCATCAGCGTGTGCACGCCGAGCCCGAATTCCTGGACGGTGGCCGTGTCGATAGTGGCCCGCATCCCCACGAGCAGCCCCCGGCGCGGCGACAGCCAGGGCGTCCACTCGACGTTGGCCGACACGTCGCCGAGGCCGGTCTCCCGGCGGCCGGTCAGGTTGCCAACCACCAGCGGGAGTCCGGCGGAGAGGGCCACGCGGCGATGCAGGATGGGCACCACATGCCGGTACGTCGTCTCGTTGAGATGGAAACGCTCGAGGGTGACGTAGGTGGTGGCGACGATCACCTGATGCTGCAGGTTCAGCGGGTTGGTGCCGGTCTTGTCATCGGTCGGCGGCTGGTGCGGGGAGGCGCCCACGAGGCCCTGCGCCGAGGCGGGGCCGGCCAGGCCGAGGACGAGCAGGAGGCTGCCGATCGAGGCACGCATCGGGCATCAATAGCACGGTGGCAATTGGAAATTTGAGAATGTGAAATTCCAGGCGGCTCGGCCTTTCGGCCTTCGCCGCTTGACACAGCGGGTAGGGCAGGCTCTCCCCGAGCCGGCCGTCTCCGGGGCTCCTGAAACGCCACAGGGGCGAGAGGCCGCAAGGCCCTCGCCCCCGTGAATTTCACATTTCCAATTTCAAATTACCCACATCAGCCGCAGCCGCTCGTGGTGCCGCAGTTGGCGCACTTGTAGCAGGCACCGCTGCGCACCATGATCGACCCGCAGGTCGTGCAGGGCGGCGCGTCCTCCTGGTTCTGCATGGAGGCGAACTCGGCGCTGGCCTTGCCGGCCGTCGCGGCGGCGATGGTGGCGGCCACGGCCGTGTTGGCCGGCGCTTCAGCGGCGGCCAGACCCGGGTCCGGCATGTTGACGCCGGCGCGGTAGCGCGCTTCGGGCGACATGAACTTGGTCGCCATCCAGCGGAACACGTAGTCGACGATCGACTTCGCGAAGCGCACCTCGGGGTTGCGCGTCATGCCCGACGGCTCGAAGCGGGCGTGGCTGAACTTGTCCACCAGCACCTGCAGCGGCACGCCGTACTGCAGGGCGTAGGAGATCGCCTGCGCGAAGGCGTCGGCAAAGCCCGAGATCGTCGAGCCCTCCTTGGCCATCACCAGGAAGATCTCGCCCGGCTGCCCATCGTCGAACAGCCCGACGGTGATGTAGCCCTCGTGGCCCGCGATGTCGAAGCGGTGGGTGATCGACGGGCGTTCATCCGGCAGCTTGCGACGCACCGGCTGCGGCACGCCACTGACCACGGCCTCGGTGGACGCCTGCTTGTCCTTCGAAGTGTTCAGCGGCTGGGTGCGCTTGCTGCCGTCGCGGTAGATCGAGACGGCCTTGGCGCCAAGGCGCCAGGACTGCACGTAGGCCTCCTGGATCTCCTCGACGGTCGCATCCTTGGGCACGTTGACGGTCTTGCTGATGGCGCCCGAGATGAACGGCTGCACGGCGCCCATCATCTTGATGTGGCCCATGTAGTGGATCGAGCGGTCGCCCTTCAGCGCCTTGAAGGCGCAGTCGAAGACCGGCAGATCCTCGGCGCGCAGGTGTGGCGCGCCCTCGATCGTCTCGTGCTCGTCGATGTAGGCGACGATCTCCTTGACCTGCTGCGCGGAGTAGCCGAGCTTGTCGAGCGCCATCGGCACGGTGCCGTTGACGATCTTCATCAGGCCACCGCCGACCAGCTTCTTGTACTTGACGAGCGCGATGTCCGGCTCCACGCCGGTGGTGTCGCAGTCCATCATGAAGCCGATGGTGCCGGTCGGCGCCAGCACCGTCGCCTGCGCATTGCGGAACCCGTGCTGCTCGCCGATCTCGATCGCGTCGTCCCAGGCGGCGCGGGCCGCCTCGAACAGATCCTTGGGCACGTTGGTGCGATCGATCGCCTTGATGGCGTTGCGGTGCTTGCGCATGACGCGCAGGAACGGCTCGCGGTTCTTCTCGTAGCCCTCGAACGGGCCGCCGTGGTCACGCGCCACCCGGGCCGACTGGGCGTAGGCCTCGCCGGTCATCACCGCGGTGATGGCTGCCGCCATGTCCCGGCCGCCGTCGCTGTCGTACGGCAGGCCGCGCGACATCAGCAGGGCGCCGAGATTGGCATAGCCGAGGCCGAGCGGACGATAGGCGATGCTGTTGCGCTCGATCGCCTTGGTCGGGTAGCTGGCGTTGTCGACGATGATCTCCTGCGCGGTGATCAGCACGCGGCAGGCGGCACGGAAGCCGTCGACGTCGAACTCGCCCTGCTCGTCGACGAACTTCATCAGGTTGATCGACGCGAGGTTGCACGCCGAGTCGTCGAGGAACATGTACTCCGAGCACGGGTTGCTCGCGTTGATGCGGGCCGTGTTCGGGCAGGTGTGCCAGTCGTTGACCGTGGTGTCGAACTGCATGCCCGGATCGCCGCAGACATGCGTCGCCTCGGCGATCTGGTGCATCAGGTCGCGGGCCTTGTAGGTCGCCATCGGCGACCCGTCACGCACCGCGCGCGTGGTCCATTCCTTGTCGTCGAGGACGGCGCGCATGAAGTCGTCGGTCACGCGCACGCTGTTGTTGCTGTTCTGGAAGAACACCGAGGCGTACGCCGGGCCCGTGAACGAGCCGTCGTAGCCGGCGTCGATGAGCGCCCAGGCCTTCTTCTCTTCCTCGACCTTGCAGTTGATGAACTCGACGACGTCCGGGTGGTCGGCGTTGAGGATCACCATCTTGGCGGCGCGGCGCGTCTTGCCGCCCGACTTGATGACGCCGGCGAAGGCGTCGAAGCCCTTCATGAACGACACCGGGCCGGAGGCCGTGCCGCCGCCAGCGAGCAGCTCGTGCGCCGATCGGATCGCCGACAGGTTCGAGCCGGTGCCGGAGCCGTACTTGAACAGCATGCCCTCGGTCTTGGCGAGGGTCAGGATCGACTCCATCGTGTCCTGCACGGCGTTGATGAAGCACGCCGAGCACTGCGGGTGGGGTTCGATGCCGCAGTTGAACCAGACGGGGCTGTTGAAGGCCGCCTTCTGGAAGACGAGGAGGTGCTTCAGGTCGTCGCTGAAGGCCTGCAGGTCGTCTTCACTCGCGAAGTACTTCTGCGTGCGCGCCCAGCCGGTGATGGTATCCACCACGCGCCCGATCAGCTGACGGACGGAGCGCTCGCGCTCCGGCGTGCCGATGGTGCCGCGGAAGTACTTGGAGACGACGATGTTGGTCGCTTGCTGCGACCAGGTCTTCGGGATCTCGACGTCGCGCTGCTCGAACACGACGTTGCCCTTCTCGTTGCCAATGATGGCCGAGCGGGTCTCCCATTCCACGGCATCGAACGGGTCCATCCCGTCCCGCGTGAACGACCTGGGAAACTCCAAGCCCGGAACCGTCACGACATCAGCGGCGCCAGTCGACTGGCCGAGGACGCTCTCGACCGACTGTGCAGACTGCATTCCCTTCCTCCTCATGCCGGCACGAACCCTCCCCCGGGTCGGCGCACGGCGATGTCTGTGTGAATCTGGCCCGTTCGAGCACCGAGACCGCCCGCCGCGGCAGACATGCGGCGCCATCCCGTCCTGATCGGGCGCGCGCCGGGTGACGGCACGTCTTGGCGCTGCACACGAACCACTGTGGGAGGCGCGATCCGTCCTGCGTCGTGTCCTCGCTCGTGGTGACTCAGGGACCCGTCGCTCCGAGTGGCTGGGTGCTCTCGGGTAGGGCGAACTTCGGCGCTTCGGAGAGTCACTATGCTCCCCAGCCTGAGGGTTGTCAACGGGAATTTACACCACATCTTGTGCGTCCTGCCTGGATGACACCCAATATACAGGCCAACGCCCGAATCTCCCGCAAGGCGTTCCAGCAGCGTCACTTACGGCGACGGACATGGGTCGGAGGCGCCTGGCAACGTGCCCGGAGGAGAGAGGCGAGGGCGGGAAACCGGTCGGTCCGGTCTCCCGCGCGGGTGGTGCGGGTCTCAGGAGGATGGTGCTCCTTGCGGAGCGGGGGTACTCCTTACGAGAGCAAACGGGATGCCATCGGCCGATCCGGCCCGATCCGCCGTGTCTGGCGCCAGAGACGCGACAGAACAGCGGCCGCCGGAGGGACGCGTGCACGGGCAGCCCCGGCGAAAGCGGCCATGTGTACGGCGGAGATACAGGGGACGGGAACCGGGCACCGGGCACCGGAAGCCGGGCACCGGGCACCGGGAACCGGGAACCGGAAGCCGGGCACCGGGCACCGGGGAACCGGATACCGGGAACCGGGCACCGGGGAACGGGGAACCGGATACCGGGAACCGGGCACCGGGGAACGGGCGCCGAGTTGGGAGGGCCGGCTCGCCGAGCCGGCCGCCCTACCGGCTCAGGCCCTTGGCGAGGGTCTCGGCCTTGTCGGCCAGGTACGACGCCAGCACGAAGTTGCGGTCGACGATCGCCTGCCTGGCCTGGTCCACGAAGCGGCGTGCCGTCTCGTGCTGCTGGCGGGCCTGCGGGCCCAGGGTCTCGGGCTTGACCCGATCCAGCAGACCATTGGCGCGATCGAGGACTTCCGTGGTGCGGCGCTCCGCGTTGCTCTCGTCGGCGGTCTGCGGGGTCCTGAGCAGGGGCCCCGTGTTGGGGGCCGGCTCGGTCGGCGTCGGCGGGACGACCTCGGGAGCCGCTTCGGGGCGCGCCGGCTCGGCGGGCCGGGCCGCATCGGGGCGC
>NZ_JALHPM010000263.1:0-6492 GCF_022842525.1 Luteitalea sp. | reverse complement strand
TCAGGGCTCATGCCCGGCATACGGCATTCCGGCATTCCGGCATTGATAGCGAAGCCGCTACAGTCGGCGCTGGAACAGCCAGTACACCGGGATGCCTGCCGCGAGAATGGCGAGTCCGCCAAGCGACGGCAGGGGTTCGCGCCAGATCGCGTTGACGACCATGGCGGCGCTCGCGAGCACGAACAGGCCCGGGGCAATCGGATAGCCGAGGGCCCGGAACGGACGCGGGGCGTCGGGCTCGCGACGACGCAGCACGAACAGGGCGAGCACGGCGATGCCCGCGAACAGGACGACGGCGAACCCGGTGTAGGTGACGAGCCGTTCGAAGGTCCCCGTGAGCACCAGCACGGCGCTCCACACCGCCTGGGCGCCGATGGCGAAGGCCGGGGTGTGCGTGCGCGGGCTGACGCGCGCGGCCGCCGCCAGGAACAGCCCGTCGCGCGCCATGGCGTAGTACACGCGCGGCCCCGCGAAGATGTTGGCGCTGATGCTGCCGAGCACGATGAAGATGCTCACCACGGTGAGCACGTCGGCCACACGCGGCCCGAAGAGCACCTCGGCCGCCGCATCCACGATGCGGACCTGCACCGAGGCCATGGCCTCGATGTCGAGGGCATACAGGTACACCACGTTCATCGCGACGTACACGAGCACGACGGCGATGGTGCCCATGGCGAGCGCCCGCGGCACGTTGCGGGTCGGGTCCTTGACCTCCTCGGCCAGGTACGCCGCGGCATTCCAGCCCGAGTAACTGAACATGACCGGAATCAGCGCCAGCAGCATCCCGGAGGGGACCCACGGCGCGTCGCCGGAGAAGTGCGTCGTGGACCCGTTGCCGATCGACAGGCCGGCCGCGACGAAGATGAGCAGGGCGCACACCTTCACCAGCGCGAGGGCGTTCTGCACGAGGCGCCCGGGACCGATGCCGAGGATGTGCACCAGCGACAGCCCGAAGATGGCCGTGAGGGCGACCAGACTCTGCGGCGACAGGCTCAGCGTGACCAGGCCGAGCGGCAGCGTCACCCACGGCGTCGCGTCCCCGGCGGCCGGAAAGAACCGGCCCAGGAATCCGGCGAGCCCGACCGACGTCGCCGCAATGGCGCCGGAGAAGCCCGCGACGAACGACGTCCACCCCGTGAGGAACGCCGCAAGGGGGCCGAAGGCCTCCCGCAAGTAGACGTACTCCCCGCCCGACTTGGGGCGCAACGCCGCCAGCTCGGCATAGGCCATGGCGCCGGCAAAGGCGAGGATGCCGCCGCCGAACCACACGGCCAGCATGGCACCGGGATTGCCGACCATGCCGGCGACGATGGCCGGCATGAAGAGGATGCCGCTGCCGATGACGTTGGAGACGACGACGGCCGCCGCGTCGTAGGCCGAGAGGCGCCGCTCGAGCTGGAGCGGCGGACCGGCGGAGGCACCGCCGGACGTCGTGTGCGGTGGGGTCACGGCTGGGCCGCCGGCGCGGGCGCAATCGCCAGCAACTGGCGGTCGACCACCAGGTCGGTGAGCTTCACCCACTGGTCGCCACCCTGCTTGGCGAAGACCTGCACCTGCACGTCCTGAAAACTCTGGTGCTGGAACATCTCGACGCGCGCCTGCTCGCCGGAATAGCCGAACATCGAGCGCAGGGTGAAGGGCCCGAGGCTCTGCCCTGGCGGAAGGCCGTCGTAGTCGATGCCCTGAATCAATTGCGCCCCGAGTTCCTCGGGATCGCCGATGACCCGGAAGACGGCGTTGAACTGCACGCTGTGGATGGTGCGGCCAGCCTTGTTGCGAACCTTGAAGGCGATGGTCGGCAGCAGCCGGTTCTGTCCCGACGCGCTCCCGCCATCGTCGTAGCCGGTCTTGACGTCGTAGACCTCGATGGCTTCGGGCACGCTGGCGGAGCGACCGCATCCGGCGGCGAACAGGAGCATCGCAGCGAGCACGACGTGGCGTCGATCGAGGCGGAACATGCGGCGGATTCTAGCGCAGAACCTCAGAACTCCTTCACCACGACGCGCGTCCGGGCCTGATCACGCGTGAGCCGTTGCGCACGGAACTCCATCAGATCGGCGACGCGCACGCTGAGGGTGACGGTGACCATGTCGGACACGCTGTCGGGGAAGGCCACGTAGCCGGCGTCCCGCGCCGCGATCGTCACCCATTCCGAGGACGGGAGTTCGATCGAGCCGGCGTAGTCGAGCATCGCGTCGACGAGGGCGTGCTTGACCTCGTCCTCGTAGGCAGAGCTGGGGTCGGTCATCGCCTCGACCGGAACTTCCGGTCGCGGAGCAGCGGCGGCCGCCGTGGAGAGCTGGACGCCGCCGCTCGGGGTGACAGCCGGCGGCGTGGCCTCGCCCTCCACCCGGTTGGCTGCGGCCGGGCCGGCAGACTCGACGAAGATGCGTGGCTGGGGCGCGGCGGCTGCGCGCGCGTCCACCGAGCTTGCCGCGGGCGGGCGCGGCACCATGGCCAGCTGCAGCTGCATGGTGCGAATCGCGCGCTCGAGATCGGCGCGCACCAGGGGGTCCTGCTCGGCCGAGAAGACCTTCTGCAGTGACGCCAGGACACGCTGGTCCCGATCCTGACTGAGCACGCGCAGGGCCCAGTTGACACTCTCGCTGAGGCGCGGGATCTCGACCGAGAAGAACAGTCCGTAGCCGTCGATGCGGAACCCCTGGGCGCGCGGCGAGCCGGCGATGGCGAGCACGTCGGGCGTCAGGGACTGGAGGCGCCGCCGCATCATGTCGGCGGCGTGCTGGACGGCACGCTCCAGCACGTTCTCCAACTGGCGGACGTGATAGCGGGCCGTGAGCGTGGCCCCGCGCCCGATCTCGGGCGTCGACCCGGGTGGTGCGGATGGAGGCTCCGCCTGCGCCGCCAGCGGGCCGGGCACGAGCGCCACCAGGAGCGCCGTCAGGCCCACGGCCGCGAGGGCCCGGGGGACACGGGGACGAGAAGCGGCTGACACGGGAGTAAAGACGCCCGGATCAGGGCCGTGGCTGGGTCGAGGCCACACGGCGCAGCAGATCGCTGCGCTGCTGCTCGATGCGCTGGAGCGTCTGTTCCATCTGCACGATGTCGCTCTGGCGTACGAGTTCGAACTGGCGACCGAGCTCCGTCACGCGGAGGGCGAGGTTGGACTGCTGCCGGATCTCGCTCTGATCCAGCAGGTCCTGGACGCGCTTGAGGAGTTCGGCGTCGGTCATGGTCCGCACCGGGCCGGCGGCGGCCACGGGGGCGGACGCCTTCAGGGCCATCGGGGCAGCGGCCCGCGATTCCTCGACCAGTCGGCTGACGTCGGCGCGAATCTGCGTGGCCAGCAGGTCGAAGTCGGCGCGCCACGGCGGTTCCCCCGATGATGCCGTGCCCACCCACCCGGCCTGCGCCGAAGGGGACGGGGGGGCCTGGACGGAGGCGGCAGGACGTGGGACGGCGGCGGCCGCGTCCAGGGCCGGGCGCTCGGGAGCAGACTCGGCGGTGACGCCGGTCCGCACGGAGAACCCCTGCGCGTCGTAGCGGATGTCGATTCGTGCGAGGGAGGCGGCGGCCGCGAGGACGAGCACCGCCGCGGCGGCGAGCCCGCCGCGCCACAGCGTGGTGCGGACGGGAGACCGGTCGGGTCGTACGAACGCGAAGCCCAGGGGCAGGCGTGGAGCGTGCCAGGCACCCAGCACCCCCCGGGCCGCGTCGAGCGACGTCAGGACGTCAGCGCACTGTGGACACCGATCGACGTGGTCCTGCAGGATCGCGCGCTCATCGGGCGTTCCTTCATCGTCGTAGAGCAGGACGAGCAGGGCATCGGGGTCGGGACAGGGCGTTACGTCGGTCATCTACGTTGCCGTCAGCGTCGACGCGCCTCCGCGCCAGACGCCGGTCGTGCATGCGGCAGCAACACGTCAGCCGTGATGCCCTGCCGCTCCAGCTCGCGCCGGAGCACGACCAGCCCCTGATACAGGCGGGTCTTCACCGTGCTCAAGGGGCAATCCAGCAGATCGGCGATCTCCTGGAAGGTCAGCCCCTGATATTCCTTGAGGACAATGGCCTTGCGCTGATCGTCGCTCAGCACCGCCATCGCCCGGTTCACTGCGGCGCCGAGATCGCGCCGCGCCACCAGATCCTCGACCGACTCGACCGGTCCATGCTCGCCGGCCAGTTCGATCACATCCACGCCATCGGGCGCGTCCACGAACGGCGCCCGCTTCTGCCGCCGAATCCAGTCGCGGCAGAGGTTCAGCGTAATCCGATACAGCCAGGACGAGAACTTGGCATCGCCACGGAAGCCCCCGAGCGACCGATAGGCCCGGAGAAACGCCTCCTGGACCAGGTCGCGCGCTTCTTCCTCGCGCCCGATCACCCTGTAGGCCAGGGCATAGATCGGCCGCTCCCAGCGAACCACCAGCTGGTTGAAGCTGTCGATGTCGCCACCCGCCGAACGGGCAACGAGTTCTTCGTCGCTGGACGTCATCTGCGCTGCAGCACTCGGGGCATCGCCTCCCCGTGTCCTGTTCTTCTGACGCACGGGGGCTGAAATGGTCGGCTCGGACACCTCGAGGTGTCGGAGCTGGTCTCCGGTGAGGACAGAAACGGACATTGGCACGCTCCTGCGCCAGTCCAGTGCAAGGCGCCGGCCAAAGTGGTCGGTCCGACGTCACCCCGCGACATTTTCTCGGAACTGCCACACCTGCAGGGCGAAGGGCCCGTGTCGTTCACCCGCCAGCGTGTGCATCCGGGACGTCGCTTACGTCGATCGAAAATCCCGACGGCGATCGTCAGCGCCGGTTCCCCGCCGAGTCGCGCCCCTGCTACGATCCCCGGCGTGTTGCAGTTGGTGGGTGTTCGGAAGGCGTTTGCCGATCGCGTGTTGCTCGACGATGTGACGTGGCAGCTGAATGCGCGTGATCGCGTCGGGCTGTGCGGGCCCAACGGCGCGGGCAAGACGACGCTGCTCAAGATCCTGGCCCGTCTCGACGAGCCGGACGCCGGACAGGTGGTGACGCCGTCCGACATGACCATCGGCTACCTGCCCCAGGACGGCCTCGAGTACGGCGGCCGCACCCTGGTGGACGAGGCCCGCCAGGCCTTCGGCCCGCTGCTGGCCCTCAAGGACGAGCTGCACCGGCTCGAGGACCAGCTCGCCGACACGACGCTGGACGAGGCCACGCACGAGGCGGCGCTGGTGCGGTACAGCGAGGGGCAGGAGGATTTCCGGCGCCTGGATGGCTACACCATGGATCTCCGGGTCGCCACGGTGCTGCGCGGCCTCGGCTTCGAGGAGGACGACCTCGACAAGCCGACCGAGACCTTCTCCGGCGGCTGGCAGATGCGCATCGCGCTCGCCAAGCTGCTGCTGCAGCGCCCGTCGCTGCTCCTGCTCGACGAACCGACCAACCACCTCGACCTCGACGCCCGCAACTGGCTCGAGGAGTACCTGAACGAGTACCCGGGCGCGGTCATGCTGGTCTCGCACGACCGGTACTTCCTCGATGCCGTGGTGACGCGGATCGCCGACCTGAGCCTGCGGACGATCACCGACTATCACGGCAACTACTCGTACTACCTGCGCGAACACGAGGCGCGCATGGACCGGCTGCGGACGATGAAGCGCGAGCAGGACGAGGAGGTGGCGCGCATCAAGATGTTCGTCGACCGCTTCCGGTACCAGGCCACGAAGGCCGCGCAGGTGCAGAGCCGGATCAAGGCGCTCGAGAAGGTCGTCCCGATCGACGTGCCGCCCGAGCGCAAGAAGGTCCACTTCACGTTCCCCGAGTGCAGCAAGAGCGGACGGACGGTGCTGGAACTGGCACATGTCGGGAAGCGCTACGGCCAGAAGGTCATCTTCGGAGACCTCTCGCTGCAGATCGAGCGCGGCGACCGGGTGGCCCTGGTCGGCCCCAACGGCGCCGGCAAGTCCACCCTGATGCGGATGCTGTCGGGCGCCGAGGCTCCGGATTCGGGCACGCGGACCGAAGGGCACCAGGTGGTGATGCAGTACTTCGCCCAGGACGAAGCGAACCGCCTGGAGCCGTCGCGCACGGTCTACGAGACGCTGGCCGACGGGTCGCCCGTGCACATGGTGCCCACCATCCGGAACATCCTCGGCGGGTTCCTGTTCGCGGGCGACGACGTCTACAAGAAGGCGGGGGTCCTGTCGGGAGGCGAGCGCACGCGCCTCGCGGTCGCGCGCATGCTGCTGCGGCCCGCCAACCTCCTGCTCCTCGACGAGCCCACCAACCACCTCGACCTCGATTCGAAGGACGTCCTGCTGGAGGCGCTGGAAGGGTTCACGGGGACCCTGATCCTGGTGTCGCACGACCGGTACTTCGTGGACCGGTTGGCCACCAAGATCATTGCGGTCGGCCATGGCGGGGCCCTGATCTACCCGGGGACCTACGAAGAGTTCCGCTGGAGCCAGGCCCAGCGCGACGCCGCCGCCACGGCCCCCGTCGTCAGCCCGCCGGCAGCCAGGGTGGCAGTGGCCGTGGCCGCGCCCGCCCCCTCGGCCGC
>NZ_JALHPM010000262.1:0-6593 GCF_022842525.1 Luteitalea sp. | reverse complement strand
TGCAGCGGTGCGTCGCTCGCGTCGGATTTATGCGGAGTGCCACACCGGTGTCGTGCGACCCGTGGGCTGCGACCGCAGGTCTCGTACTCAAGATAAAACATCGCTCGGGATAATGCGCCTTATCTGGTTCTCAAGATAAGGCCCACGCGCGGCGCAAGTTCCATGAACTCTGGGCAAACCACGGCAGCCCGGTCGGCGAGCAGGCGCTGAAGTTCTTCGGCGCGCTGTATGACGTGGAGCGCGAGGTGGCCGACGCCGACAGCCCGGCCCGGCTCGACGCGCGACGACGATCACGGCCGGTGGCCGATGCACTGCACCAATGGATGCGGCAGCAGCGACAAAAGATCCCGGACGGCTTGGCCACGGCCCGGGCGATCGACTACAGCCTCAACCGCTGGGTGGCGCTGACGCGCTTCCTGGATGACGGCGATCTGCCGATCGACAACAACTGGGTCGAGAACCGGATCCGACCCATCGCGATTGGGCGGCAGAACTGGCTGTTCGCGGGATCACTGCGCGCTGGCAAGCGTGCCGCGGCGGTCATGAGCTTGATCCACTCGGCCAAGCTCAATGGGCTCGACCCCTACGCCTACATGCGCGACGTCCTCGAGCGGCTGCCGACGCAGCCCGCCAGTCGGATCGTCGAACTCCTGCCACATCACTGGCAGCCGACCACGTCGGCCTGACCACCGCCCCGTCGTCAAGACGGGTTCGCCGGACGCTTACACTCAGGCAATCAGTCGAGCAGCCGCATCGGCCTGCGCGGGGGAGAAGACCTGGGAGGGGGCCTGACGGCTGAGTTCAACATCGAGTCCGGGCTTGCGCTCGACACCGGCACGGCGGACTCCGCGTTCTGGGGCCGCCGCGCGGTGGTCGGCCTCAAGGGGGGATTTGGATCGTTCTTCCTCGGCCGGGAGTATTCGCCAATTGCGGCGGTGGCAGCAGCCAGCGACATCTTTGGCCAAGGCTACTTCGGCACCAACCTGAGCGCCTTCACCTCCGGCAGGCTGTCGCGTCGGCTCAGCAACTCGGTCAGCTACCGCACTCCCTCGTTTGGAGGCGTGTACGCAAGCTTTGTTGCCAGCCCGAGCGAGGGCGTCTCCGGTGCCAGCCGAGTCCTCGGAACGGCCGTCGAGTACAGCATGGGACGCCTTTATGCTGGTGCCGGCTACCACGACCTAGAAAGAGCAAGCAACGGCCTGAAGGACAGGGAGTACGCCTTTGGCGTCGGCTACGGAGTCGGTGCCTTTGACTTCAAAGGCAACTACCTCGTTGCGGATCCCGCCGGTGCCGACAACAAGTTCGAGCAATTCAACCTGGGCGTCTCGTTCGGATTCGGCTCTGGGCGCCTCCTGGCCAATCTGCAGCAGAACCGAATTGAAGGCGGCGCAAAGGGTACCGCTCTGGCCACTACCTACTCGCACGAACTGTCCAAGCGCACCAACCTGTACGCCTCGTACGCGCGGCTGAGCAACAACGCCAGCGGCAGCTTCGGGATTTCGTCATCAGGCACGAGCGTTGCTCCAGGCGCTTCCTCGCCCGGAGCCGATCCTTCTGTGCTAGCCGTTGGCGTGCGGCATCGGTTCTGAACGGCTGCGGCTCGGCACCTGCCTGAGCCTTCAGTACAGTTCGACAGGTTCGGCGCGTTCTGCGCTAAAGCGTCGCGCGGGCGGGGGCCAGCCAACGGGCTATCGCACCCGCTTGCGCATGCGGTTCGCGCTGATGCCCAACTTCCCCGAAACCGCTTCAGATGTGTGCCGGCCCCGGGTCTGGAGCGTCGTCGCTCTTCAACCGATCGCGTTCAAGACGTCTGCCACGCCGCACCCCCAACCAGTAGGCCAGAAACACGAGTGCGAACGGCGCGGCGCATATCACGAGAAAGACCAACCAACCACCGATCATCAATGCCGTGTGCAGCAGGAAACCATGCTCGGCTCCGTACATCGCACTACTCCTTCGTGTTCGCCAGCTTGCGGCGCTCGATCTCCCGCGCCACCCCTTCGGCCATCGCCTTGACGTTCTGTGCCATCACTGCAGGTCCGATCAATGGAGGCACAGCGAACTCAGGCACCAATTCCGCACGGTAACCGACACCGATGGCATGGTCGTGGGGAGTCAATGTCCAGCTACCTTGCATGCGCTTGAGGTTCCCGCTCACCAGATCGAAACGGATCTCGCTCTCCGGGGTCTCGAAGATGCGTGAGACGGTGGTGGTGGTCAGCTTGAAGAACAACACTCCCGATTCACCCTTCTGCTCCAACAGCATGGGCTCCCCGCGAGCACTCACAATGCGACTTGACTGCATACCTGGAACGAAACGCTGCAAGTTTTCGTAGTCTGTGAGAACCCGCCACACCAGGGCGCGGGAACCGACGACATCCATGCGCACGTTGACTTGATACGCTTCACCCGATCTCGTCACGGAAACCACCGGTTCAGATCGAGCGGTGGCTGGGTACAGCACAAGCCCAAGATGCCCGACGAAGATGGCACCGCTCAAGAGCCTCAGGCACGCGAGTGAGACGGCAGAATCGTTCATCATTCCTGAGCTCAACATCGAGACGCAACTCGCATCAATTGGACCAACGCCAGACCATGTGGGTTGACTTTCCGTCGCTCAGGAAGACCGATGCGGGGCTTGGCCGTCATGCAAGCACGACGTCCCACACCGTATAAGCAAACTGGATCAACCACCCGGATTGTCCTCGACCGGGCGCGAGTCCATAAGGTTGCGCGCGAGCTCATACCGACCATCACGCCGTCGGGGTCGAAAGTGAAAGGCCGATGTCGACGCCAGCGTTCATCGGAGTGGCGGGTTGAAGAACCACTGCAGCTGCACCTGCACCGCGTTGGGCAAGGCAGCGAACTCGCTGCCCGCGGCGCCGGCGGAATGCTGCACGCCGAAGGTCAGATCCGTGGCTCGCGCGATGGACCACACGAGGCGGCTGTCGACCGCGTGGCTGCGGTCGTCGGCATTGAACACCGCATAGGTCATCCACTTCAGCAGCGGCGTGATCTCGTAGGACGCGAACAGCCCCGCGTAGCGCATCGCGAGGCTCGTCAACCGTCCCGAGCGCAATCCCGCGAAGTCGTAGCCGGCCGGGTCCCGCGTGCCGGCGCCGTTGTAGTACAGCTCGGCGCTCAGCGTGAGCCCGGTCGCGAAGGCATAGTCCGCACCGGCCATCCACCGGTTGAAGCCGGCGCCGCCATCCGGATTCAACCGAGCCGCCTCGGCGCGGACGCCAACGTCACCGATCTGGCTGGCGACGTCCATGCCGACGATGTCGAGGCCCCGCAGCCGGCCGGCGACCAGCGATCCGTCGACGCCGGCCGCATTGCCGTGCCACTGCAGCGCGCGGCTGGCCGGGCCGTGGTCCGGTGCAGGGGCGTAGACCAGCGACGCGCGCGACAGCGGCCCGAGCTTGGCCTCGAGCAACGCGGCATCGACGCCGACGCGCTCCTCGCGCTCGAGCGCAAGCGGGTTGACCGGGTTCAGGATGTCCAGCGGGCTCCAGAAGCGGCCTGTCCCCCACGCGATGCGCTGTCGGCCGACCTTCAGATCGACGTTGCCGCGGGTCAGGATCACGGCTGCTCTGTGCAGGCGATGACGACCGTAGACATCGCCACGCTCGACGTAGTTGGCGTCGGCCCGCCAGTACTGCAGCGACGCGCGATCCTTGAGCGCACGAAACTCCGCCGTGTCCAGGTAGCTGCCGAACAGGAGTTCGTTGTCGTACTGAAGGTCGAGGGCGAGGCCCGGGGCAACGTCACCCTTGGCCTCGACGCGCAGCCGGTTCAGGTTCAGCCCGTAGCCTTCGCCGCTCACGGTGCGCGAACGAACGAACAGGCTCTTGACGCTTCCCGTCAGCCCCAGCGCTTCGGCCTGCGCAGGCATGACGGACAGCGCGGCCAGCAAGATCGTCACGGCGAATTGCGCGGGCAGCATCACGCGGCGCATCACGTGTGGCGGATCGCGGCCGTCGGGTCGAGCCGTGCGGCGCGTGACGCCGGGTAGAGCGACACCGCGACGCTGGCCAGAAACAGGCCGAACCCGGGCGCGATCAGACTCGCCCATTCGAGCCGCGGGTAGACGATGCCGGTGAGCCCTGGAATCGCGCTGTAGTCCTTGTAGAAGCGCGACAGGTCCAGGCCCACGTTGCCGAACACCGAGACGATGGCCGCACCCACCGTGTAGCCCACGAGCGAGGCCAGCAGCATCAGCGCCACCGTTTCGTAGACGACCATGCGAACGATCGCGTCCGGTGGCGTGCCGAGCGCCATCATCACGCCGAACTCGCGAGTCCGCTCGGCCACGGCCATGAAGACGGTGTTCATCACCGCCAGCGCCACGACGAGGAAGAAGACCGCAACGATGACCGTGCGGATGGCACGGACCAGGCCCACCATGTCCGCCACGCGGGTCAGCAACTCCGGCCAGGTCGAGGCGACGAGGCCACGGCTCGCCACCACCGGTGCCAGTTGGCGGGCCACCGCGTCCACCTGGGATCGGTCCACGAGCCGCAGGTTGACCGATGAGACCCGGTCGCCGAGGCCGAGCATGCGTTGCGCCGCCGGCAGCGTGACGAAGACCATGGCACCGTCGAACGAACTGCTCTCGGTGGCGAAGATGCCGCGGACGCGGAACGCAGCCGTTCCGAGTTCACCGGCCAGCCCCGGTGCCATGACGACGATCTTCTCGCCGAGCCTCGCGCCGATCTTCTCAGCCAGCCGCCTGCCGATGACGATGTCGCGCTCGGCACCGCGCGCGAGTGGCGTGCCCTCGACGAAGGTGCGGTGCAGGATGGTGATGCCCGGCTCGAGATCAGGGTCGACGCCGTAGAGCATCACCCCCACCGACTTCGTCGCGCTGCTGGCCAGCGCCTGCGCCTGCACGCGTGGCGCCGCCGCAGCGACGCCGGGCAGGGCCTGCGCCGCCTTCAGGACGCCGCCGGCGTCCTCGAAGGCCAGCTCGGGCGCCAGGTCCCGACGCAGGCCCTGGCGCTCGATCTGCAGGTGCCCGGTGAGGTAGCCGGTCGAGTTGCCGACGATCTGCTCGGCGAAACCGTCGAAAAACCCGTACAGGAAGACGTAGGCCACGATTGCGAAGGCAGCGGCGAAGGCAGTGATGGCGCTGCGCTTGCGATTGCGCAGCAGGTTGCGCGTGGCGATCAGCACGAAGACAGGCCAGCGGCTGCGTCTGGCCGGTGCTGGTTCGCCTCGTCCCCGAACGCGTGCCTTGCCGCGTTCGCCGATGCCGCGGATCGCGGCGACCGGCTCCAGCGTCGCGGCGCGGAACGCCGGGTAGAGCGCCATCAGGAGCGCAATCACGAACACCATCGCCGAGATGAACAGGCTGCGCTCTGCGCGCACCGCCGGATAGATCACATCCTCCAGCCCGGGCATGGTTCGAAGGCCGGCCGCGAACGCGCCGAGATCGATGCCGATCCTCCCGAACGCCGCCGTGGCGCCCAGCCCGACCGCGTTGCCGAGCAGCAGCCCTGCCGCGCCGAGCAGCGCCGCCTCCGCGACCACGAGCCGGAACAGCAGCGACTGGCTGGTGCCTAGCGCGAGCATGATGCCGAACTCGCGGGTGCGCTCGAGCACCGCCATCAACACCGGGTTGGCCACGCCGGCGGCCACCATCACGAAGAAGATCGTCAGCACCACGATGCCCATCACTTCGTGGAATCGTGTGCTGACCGCCACCATCGGCAGCAGCACCGGCCAGCCCACCACCTCGTGGTCGGAACCGACGCGGATGGACAGGCTCTCGGTGGCCGCGGCCAGCGCGCCGCGGTCGCGCAGGCGCACCGCGACGGCCGTCACGGCGCTCGGCGCGGCGAGGAAGTCGCGCATCACCGCCATCGGCATTACGCCGACATAGCCGTCCAGATCGTCGATCTTCGTGCGGAACACGCCGCGGACTGGCACCCGAGCGCTCGCCACCGAGCCATCGTAGGCCTGCCCCATCAAGACCAGGTCATCGCCGGCGCGCAGGGCCAGGGCCTCGGCCAGGTCCGCGCCAATCAGAATGCCGCTGTCGCCCGGCCCGTCGAAGGCGCGGCCATCGACGATGGCCTTGGACAGATCGCTGACCGCGGACTCACCCGCCGGATCGACGCCGAAGGCCATGATGCCGCGCGAGCGATCCGCGCGGCTCGCAAGCACGGTCGTCTCCAGCCGAACCGTCGCCGCGGCGACGGCGGGGTCGGCGCGTACCGCCGCGAGCACACGGTCGCCGGCCTCGATGGCGCGGTCAAGGCTCGGGTCGTCGTGGTAGCCTTTCAGGTGCACCTGCGCATCGGTGGCGAAGTAGCGCGTGGTGTTGTTCACCATCTGGCGGTTCTGGCCGTCGATGAAGCCCCAGAGAAAGGTCAACGCGGCGAGTCCGACCGCGATCGACAGCACCGTGATGCCGGAGCGGCGGCGATTGCGCATGACGTTGCGCAGCGCCAGCTTCCATATCATGACGCGGCCTTTCGCTCGTCGGCCTCGATGCGGCCGTCGCGCAGGCGGATCACGCGGCGCGCGCGCTCGACCACCATCGGGTCGTGCGTGGAGAAGACGAACGTGGTGCCCTGCTCCTCGTTCAG
>NZ_JALHPM010000261.1:0-6596 GCF_022842525.1 Luteitalea sp. | reverse complement strand
CGGAGCCTCGTGCAGGCGCGGCGGACGGCCCTCGTGGCCGACTGGCTGGCCGGGATCCGCGAGCGCACGCCTGTCCAGATCGCGGGGACGCCGTGAGGCCAGCGGCCCAGTGGGGCGGCTGGCGCGAGGCCGGGTCACGCCTCGCCCTCCTGCCCCTGCTGGGCGCGTCCCTCTCTGTGCCCGGCTGGGTGCTGGCCACCGCCCCCGCCATCCCGCTGTGGCTGCGGGCGGGCCTGCTCGCCCTGACCGCGCTCGCGGCGCTCCGTCCGCAGTGGTCGCCCGCCGTGCTCATCGGGCTGGTGCCGCTGCTGCCCATCTGGCCGACGCTGGTGCCCGCCGTCCCCGATGGCATCGTCCACCTCGTCGTGGCGACCCAGGCCCTGCCCTGGATCGTCATCCGCCTCTGCGGACGTCGCGGCGACGGGACCAGCATGGCGCCGGGATGGGGGGTGTTCGTCGGCGTGGCGACCGTGTCGTTCCTCGCGTCGATCACGCCGGAGCCCTGGCGCGGCGTCGATCTCCCCCACGTCTGGCGCCTCCTGCAGACCCAGGTGCCGGAGTACATCTTCGCGGTCGATCACGCCGCGGCGCCGACCACACTGCGGGCGTGGACCGCCCTGATGGATGGCCTGCTGTGCGTCCTCATCGTCGGGTGGGCCGCCACGCGCGCAACGCGTGAGCGGACCCTGCGCGCGGCCGCCGTCGCGGCCATTCTCACCGCGCTGTTCGGCATGGGGCAGGCCTGGACGGGGCTCGGGCTGCAGACGGCCTGGCTCGTCTTCGACAGCGGCATCACCCGCATCAACGCCACCTACATCGATCCGAATGCGCTCGCGGCGTTCTACGCCCTGACCGCGCCAGTGCTGGTCGGCCTCGCCATGCGCTCGACGGCCTGGACGCGTATCGCGTGGGCCAGCGGCGCCGCGCTCGTGCTCGTGGCGGTCGTCATGACCGCGGGGCGCGCCGGGCTCGTGGCGCTCGGCACCGGTCTGCTGACCATGGTGGGGATCGCCCTGCGCCACGGACTCGACGCGATCGACCCGTCACCGTTCGTGCAGCGGTCGCTGCGACGTGGCGTGCGCCTCGTGGTCGTGGTCGTGCTCGTCGTGGTGGCGGGCGTGGCCGCCCTGGGGACGGCACTCGACGTGCGGCACGAACAGCAGACCTCGTACGTCCACACGTGGCTCTACACCTTCAACCTGCGGCAGCCGCCCGACGCCATCGCGAAGGGGCGCATCGCCGTGTGGCAGGTGGCCCTCCGCATGATCGAGGAGCACCCACTCACCGGCCAGGGGCTCGGCAACGCCCCTGGCGAGTTCGAGCGGGTCCGCGCCACCCTCGGCATCGAGTCGCTGCCGCGCGATGCGCGCCTGTCGCCGCACAACACCTACCTGCTCGTGGCCAGCGAACTGGGGGCCCTGGGGCTCGCGGCGTTCGTCCTGATGCTCGCGGCGGTCGTGATCGGGGTGCGGGCGCCCGGCAACCTCGTGCCGCGCACCGCCGCCACCTGGCCGGTCGCGGGCCTGGTCGGTGGTCTCGTCGGCTACACCCTCACGATGCTCACCGGCGATCGCATCCTCCTGCGCGAGGACGTCGTCGTCGGCACCCTCTGCGCGGCGCTCGCCACGCTGGGCGCGTCGCCGCTCCCGCGCGCGTGGCGGGTGACGGCCGTCGGGTTGCTGCTGGTCGCCTGCGCGAGCTGGCCCGTCCGCACGGGCTGGATTGGTGGTCGCGCGGCGCTCGTGGCCGCGCCGCCGCACGAGGGGCTGCATCCCGATCAGCTCGGCGCGCGCGGCGAAACGTATCGGTGGACCACGGGGGATGCCGTGCTCCATGTGCCGGCCGAGGCGTGGCGTGTGCGCATTCCCGTCCGCAATCTGTCGCCGCAGCCGCAGCGCCTCGAGGTGGCCATCGATGGACGTCCGGCCGACCGCCGCCTGGTCGACTCCGGGCCCTGGGTCGTCCTCGACTACCGGTTGCCGCCGCATCCCGACGGGCACTGGCACGCCATCCGCCTCCAGGTCTCGCCGACCTGGCAGGTCCCCGGCGACGCGCGCGTGCTCGGCGTGGTGGTGGGGGAGTGGGGCTACGAGACCCGGTAACCCCGCTGGCGACCAGTGCGCCACCGAGGTCGCCGCGCGTCAGGGTGGCGGCAGGACGCCGTGCTTCGAGGCGTACTGGAAGAGCGCGATCTCGATCAGGTTGAAGAGGGCGTGCGAAATCGCGGGCGCGACGATGCTGCGGCGACGCAGGTACATGACCCCCCAGAACAGCCCGAGGGTGCCGGTGATGATGGCGGCGTCGAAGCCCTGCGTCAGGTGACCGAGGCCGAAGGCGACGCTGAACAGCGCCAGGCCGACCCGCGCGCCGCCGAGATGCTGATCGAACCGGTGCAGGATGAACGCGCGCTGCACTTCCTCGCGCAGTCCGCCGGCCAGCACCACCACGACCGCGAACACCGCCACGCGCCACGGCGAGGTCAGCATCGCCTGCAGCGGATTCTGCGGCACGTTGTGCAACCAGGGCGCCAGCACCTGCACCACCGTGCCGAGCAGGATGACCAGGCCGAAGACCACCGGGAGGTAGGTGACGCCTCGCCGCACCTCGGGCCACAGCGGTCCACGACCGAGCAGGACCTCCAGCGGGCGTTCGCCACGGAGATGCAGGAAGAGCATCACGAGCAGGACGATCGCCACCGTGTCGAGCAGGGACACCGCGACCACGAACTGGAAGGGCAGGGGGTCGTCGGTCGTCACCCGCAGGCCCAGCCCGATGAGGAGTCCGCCGATGAGGATCTGCGTCGGGAAGCCCGAGCAGAGCAGGACCTCGAGGAGGGACAGGGCCCGGGACGGCGCTGGCGGGTCGGGGACCGTTCCCGGACGGTCGGGCTCGGGCGTCTCCAACGGCTGAGACGGCGTATCGTTCGCGTCCGTGGCGGTCACCATGTAGATGTTACGCTGTGGGAACGCGCCGTAGTGCGACCTCTGCATTTTCGCGAAAGGGTGCCGTGTGCCGAGTGTGATCGAATCCTCCCGCCCGCCCGACCCGTTACAGGACCAGCCGGCCGGCGAGCGCATCCTCGTGGTCGAGGACGACCGCTCCGCGCGCATCGGGCTCACCGAGCTGATTCGCGCCTGGGGCTATGTCGCCGAGGATGCCTCCGATGGCGAGGAGGCGCTGCAGAAGATCACGACCTTCCGCCCGGGCATCGTCCTGACCGACCTCGTGATGCCGCGGCTCGATGGCCTCGGGCTGCTGCGCGCGCTGCAGGACCAGCTGACGGATCTCTGCGTGGTGATCCTCACGGCGCAGGGCACCGTCGAGACCGCCGTCGAGGCCATTCGCGATGGGGCCTACGACTACCTGACCAAGCCGGTGGATCCGCACCGGCTGCAGATCCTGCTGGCCAAGGCCGTGGAGCGCCAGGAGACGCGGCGCGAAGTGCGCGTGCTGCGTCGGCAGCTGCGTGACCAGGGCAGCTTCGGCCGCATCATCGGCAACACGCCAGCCATCCGGCGCCTCTACCGCACGATCGAGCAGGCGGCGCCGACCGGCGCCTCGGTGTTGATCTGGGGCGAGTCGGGGACCGGCAAGGAACTGGTCGCGCAGACGATCCATCAGCTCAGCGATCGGGTGCACCAGCCCTACATCGCCATCAACTGCGCGGCCATCCCGGAGACGCTGCTCGAGAGCGAGATCTTCGGGCACGAGAAGGGCGCCTTCACGGGGGCCGTCGAGCGTCGGCTCGGCTGCTTCGAGCTGGCGCACCGCGGCACGCTGTTCCTCGACGAAATCGCCGAGATGGTGCCCGTCACGCAGGTCAAGCTGCTGCGCGTCCTGCAGGAGCGCACCTTCCGTCGTCTCGGCGGCCGGGCCGAGCAGAGCGTCGACGTGCGCATCATCGCGGCCACCAACGTCAACCCGCTCGAGGCCGTGCAGCGGGGCAAGCTGCGCGAGGACCTGTACTACCGGCTCAACGTCTTCTCGATCGAGCTGCCGCCCCTGCGGGCCCGTCGCGAGGACATCCCGCTGCTCGTGCAGTCGTTCATCAGCGAGTTCAACGGGCGCAACGGCAAGGACGTCAAGGGGGTCTCGCAGGACGCGCTGGCCCTGCTCGAGCAGTACCACTGGCCCGGCAACGTCCGCGAACTGCGCAACGTCATCGAGCGGGCCACCATCCTGTCGCCGGGCGAGTTCATCGAGGCGGCGCAGTTGCCGCCCGAGCTGTCCCTGCCGCCGGCCAGTGCCAGCGAACGACACCAGATCACCATCACGCCCGGCACCACCGTGGACGAGGCGGAGATGCGGTTGATCGAGATCACGCTGGCGCACACCGGCCAGAACAAGACGCGGGCCGCGGAGCTGCTCGGCATCAGCCTCAAGACCCTGCACAACAAGCTGAATCGCATGAAGGGCCGCGATCAGTCAGGCGACTGATCGCCCACGGCGCATGCGTCTGAGCTACCAGACCCGGCAGGCGCTCGGCGTGACCTGCATCGTCGCGCTGACGGTGATCGCGCTGAGCGTCGTGTACCTCGCGGCGCAGGCGCACGCCCTGCTGGCCGAGAGCGAGCTGCGCGGGCGCATGCTGGCCAACGCGACCTACCAGCGCGCCTTCACGCTGGTCCGCAGCCGCGAGTCGGCCGCGGCGGACCTGCAGGCCGACCCGGGACTGCGCGCCATCCTCCTGTCGGCCATCGGCTTTGCCGAGAACGTCACCTACGCCACCATCACGGACGTCCGTGACCAGGCCCTGGTGCACAGTTCGCCGACGCTCGAAGGCACGCCCGTGCCGCCGCAGCCGTCGCTCGAGGAACTGCTGCAGGGAGGACCGCTGACCCAGTTGCGCGGCGTGTGGGAGCAGCGCAGCTACGAAGTGACGCAGCCCCTGCTGCTCGGCGACGAGCGCTTCGGGTCGATTCGCATCGGCGTGTCCACGGTGCTGATCTGGGCCGGCCTCAAGTCGGCGCTCAAGCCGATCGCCATCGTGGCGGCCGCGGCCATCGTCCTCGCGACCGGCGTCTCGTGGCTGATGGCCAGGCGATTCCTGCGGCCCATCCACGTGCTGCAGAGCGGCATCGCCCGGCTCGGCCAGGGTGAAGAGGACGTGCGCCTCGACCTGCCCGACGAGGACTTCAAGGATCTCGGCACGTCGTTCAACGCGCTCAGTCAGTCGGTCTCGTCGATCCGGTCCCGGCTGGTCGAACAGGCGCGCCGCGCCGAGTCCGTGGTCGAGCGCCTCGAGGACGCCGTCGCCATCGTCGGGCCCAACGGCGACGTGGCGTTCGTCAATGCGGCCATGAAGGCGCTGCTGCCGGCACTCGAGCCGGGCGCGGCGCTGGCCACGGCGGTCTCCGAAGGGCACCCCTGTCGCGTGATCGTCGAGCAGGCCCTGGCGGTGCGCGCCTCGCGCGGACCGCAGATCGCCGATCTGCCGGGCGTGGGCGGCGAGGTCGGCAGTCAGCAGCAACTGATGGCGCATCCCATCGCGGATCAGGCGCGCGGCTTCGTCGGGGTGATGCTCGTGGCGCGCAACGTCGGTGCCCTGACCCAGCTCCAGACGATGCTGCGCTATTCGCGGAAGCTGTCGTCGCTCAACCGACTGCTGGCCGGGGTGGCGCACGAGGTCAAGAACCCGCTCAACGCGATGACCATCCACCTCGAGCTGCTCAAGCAGAAGCTGGGCAAGCGCGCGGCGCTCGCCGTGGCCGGGGGCGCGGGCGGGAGCGGGCTGCCCGAGGCGCCGCCGGCCGATGGCCTGATGAGCCACGTCTCGATCATCGGCGAAGAGATCCGGCGCCTCGACCACGTCGTCCAGGGGTTCCTCCGGTTCAGTCGCCCGGAGGAACTGCAGCTCGAGCCGGTCGTGATCGCGACCCTCCTGCAGGACATCGTGGACGTCGTCCGGCCGCAGGCGGAACAGCACGGCATCGTCGTCGAGACCGAGGCGCAGCGCGACGTCCTCATCCAGGTCGACCGCACGATGGTGCGGCAGGCGCTGCTGAACCTCGCGCTCAATGCCATCGACGCGATGCCGTCGGGCGGATCGCTGGCGCTTCGCGCCCGGCCCGTCGAAGACCAGCAGGTGCAGGTGGATGTGGTGGACACCGGAGCGGGCATCCAGCCCGAGCACCTGGCCCGCATCTTCGATCTGTATTTCACGACGCGCGAGCAGGGCAGCGGACTCGGCCTGTCCATGGTGTATCGCACCGTCCAGTTGCACGACGGCACGATCGAGGTCGAGTCGACGCCCGGGCGGGGCACGTCGTTCCGGTTGCGGCTGCCACGCGCATGACCACGAGGAGAGGGTTCGTGATTCGCACCATGTCGGCTCGAGGCTGGCACCATCGGAGACCGCGCCTGCTGATCGCGGCGCTCGTCCTCCTCGGCATGGGCGGCTGCACCCGCGGCACGCCGGTCACTGCGCCGGTGTCCGTGGCGCTGGATGTCCCGCCGGCGCCTGCTCGGGTCATCTCCACGCCGCCCGAGCCCGTCGCCCCCACCGAGGCGACCACCGTCGAGCGCCCGGCCCCGGCCTCGCGTCCGTCCCGGACGGGGCGGTCGACGTCGACGCGCCCCGATGCGGCCCGGCCCGC
>NZ_JALHPM010000260.1:0-6629 GCF_022842525.1 Luteitalea sp. | reverse complement strand
TGCGCGTCGCGGCACGGCCCCGTGCGCGGGGGGCTGGACGCGCGGACGCGTCCGCCGCGGCCGGGGGCTCGACCGGGCGTGGCTCGACGGAATCCGGCGTCGCGGGGGTGTCTTGTGCAGGGGCGACCGGGTCGGTCGGGGGCACAGCGGGTGTCGGGTCGGCGGGGGGAGTCTTGCGAGGACGGGGTGATTTGGCCATGGAACTGGGGCGCCTCGAGGACCAGCACGAGAGGCGCTGATCGAGTGTAACGCACCGGTGCGACGCCCGGCCGGGTGTGCCGGCGGGCATCTGCGGTGGTGCTGGCGTCCGCCCCCGTCGTGCACAGGCAGCACCGCCGACGTGAGGACGTGAATCAGGCAGCGCCGGGCCGCGGTCCGGCCCGGCAGGCGGGGGGACTAGTCCTGCTGTTGGTCCGGCGTCTGGGTGGCCAGCAGACCGGGGGTCTTGCGAGCGAGCCAGTTGACGAGATGACGCGTCTCCCAGAACCGGGCCGGATTGCTCTTGGCGCCGAGGACCACGACCGCCACCTGGTCGCCCTGCGGCAGGCGCAACAGGGTCGCGAGGCAGTAGCCCGACTTCGAGATGAATCCGGTCTTGCCGCCGCGCACGTCGACGTCGCTGCCGACGAGGTGGTTGGTGTTGTGCAGCGTCACGGTGCGGGTCGGCGCCGTGAACGTGTAGTCCTTCATCCGCATGATCGAGGCGATGCGCTCATCGCCGGCGGCAAAGGAAATCAGGCGCGC
The DNA here is from genome assembly GCF_022842525.1 of Luteitalea sp. Classification (NCBI taxonomy): domain Bacteria; kingdom Pseudomonadati; phylum Acidobacteriota; class Vicinamibacteria; order Vicinamibacterales; family Vicinamibacteraceae; genus Luteitalea; species Luteitalea sp. Next base: position 5,885 of record NZ_JALHPM010000260.1, on the reverse strand, counting down.
CATGTCGAAGGCCGACGACATGTTGTCGGCGTACAACCCCGACGGATCGAAGTAGCGCGTGTTGGACAGGCCCAGTTCGGCGGCCTTCTGGTTCATCCGCTCGACGAACCCCAGCGGGCCGTAGAGGGAGGCACGGGCCAGCGTGCGGGCCGCGACGTTGTCCGACCCGATCAGCAGCAGGTGCAGCAGCTGCTGGATGGTGGCGCGGTCGTGGCGGCGGAGATAGGTGGTGGAGGCCCCGCGCAGGTCATCGGGATGAATCGTGACCTCGCGCGTCAGGTCGACCTCGTTCTCGAGGAAGGCCACGGCCGTCATCACCTTCGTGATGCTGGCAATCGAGCGCGGCGTCTGGGCGTTGCTCTCGTACAACACCTCGTGCGTCGCCGGGTTGTAGATGATCGCGGCCCCCGCACGCACGTCAGGGATGAGCTGGCCGTCGGCGCCGGTCTTGAACTGCGGCGTCTGGATGACGGCGAGTTGCCGGGCGTAGGCGAGTTGACGGGCGCGCGCCATGGCGAGGCGGCGCTGCCGGGACTTCGAGGCGGAATAGCGGGTCGTCCGGGCACGCGTGGCCGCCGAGCGCCGCGTCGTGGTCGCACGGCGGGTCGACGAGCGTGTCGGCTTCTTCTTCTGCGCAGCCGTGGTCGCCGCTTTGCCCTGGGAGCGGGGAGCGGCGGCCTCGGCCAGGACCGGCCCGCCGACGAGGGCGAGCGAGAAACCAAGCAGAAGGACCGCACGAAGCGATCGGAGTCCGGCGAGCTGGAGCATCAAGGAAGTCCTTGGTAGAGCGGGGGCCTCTGTCAGGAACATCGTCAGTCTAGCAGATTGCTTTACAGGTGTCGTTGCTGCAACCACTTGCACGGATCGCACGCGAAATCCATGCCGCTCGCCCGCGGTGTCCCGCCGCCTGCCCGGATGGCCCCGAAACGGTCCCGCCCGGGGCTCCCGCGCCTCAGGGCTGCGCGAGCGCCACGCCCAGCAGGATGGCCTGGCGCAGCCCCTCCACCGCTCCGGCCGTGTCGAACGATTCGTCGAGGGAATGCGCGCCTTCGCCCGTGCCACCGCCGCCGATGGTGATGGCCGGCACCCCACGAGCCATGGGCACGTTGGCGTCGGTGGACGACGTGTCCAGGACGACGCGCTGTCGGAGGGCGCTCAGGACCGAGCCCGCGGCCCGGACGATGTCGGACGTGTCGGGAGTCCGGCCAGCCGGTCGGTCTCCCACCAGGCGCACCTCCGCCGACACCTTGGCGGAGTGCCGCCAGCGAGCGTTCTCGGCCGTCACCGCCGCGTCGATGGCCTTGCGGACGCGTGCGTCGAGTTCGGCCAGCGACGCCGCCTCCTCGGACCGCAGGTCCACCTCCATCCAGCCCTCGAACGGGATGGAGTTGACCGAGGTCCCCCCGCCGACCCGCCCGACGTTGAAGGTCGTCTTCGGGGTGGTCGGCACCTCGAGGGCGCCGATGGCGGCGATGGCGCGCCCCATGGCATGCAGGGGATTGGGCAGCCCGAACGCCCCGTAGCTGTGCCCGCCCGGCCCCTTGAAGGTGACGCGGTACCGTTTGCTGCCGACGCCGCCGTTGGTGATCTCCAGCCCGGCGCCGTCGATGGAGACGAACCGGTCGATGCCGGCCAGGCCCTGCGGCCCGAACAGGTGCTTGACGCCGCGCAGGTCGCCCAGCCCCTCCTCCCCCACCGTGCCGACGAACGTGATGCGCCCGGGCGTGGCGACCCTCGCGTCCCGCAGGGCGCGGACCACGCCGAGCAGCACGGCCAGACCGCGGCAGTCGTCCGTAATCCCGGGGCCTCGGAGGCGCGTGCCGGTCCGGGTGACCTTTACCGGTGTCCCGGCCGGGAACACGGTATCGAGATGGGCGCTGTAGACGAGGTGCGGGCCGGTGGCGGTCCCGGGGCGCTCGCCGATGACGTTACCGACGGCGTCGATGCGTACGTTGGCGAGGCCCAGGGCCTGGAAGGCCTTCCGGTAGACCTGCGCGCGCGCCTTCTCGGCGAACGGGGGCGCCGGCACCTCGCACAGGGCCACCTGCTGCTCGAGGACCCAGGGTTCGAGGCTGTCAGCGAGGCGGACGGCGGCAGCCACGGGCGGCGCCTGCAACAACCGCGGGCCGATGTCGGCCGCGCCCTGCTGCGCCGCGGCCGTGCCGCCGACGCTGGAGGCGACGCTCAACGCCAGGGTGATCTGTCGAAGGTCCGTCAGTCGTGTATGCACGGCGTCAACGTATATGCGACGGCCATATCCGAGCACAAGCAGTCCAAGTTTTCGCAGGGCACATTCGGATTCGTGAACCTTATCGCCGCCGGACGTGGCACGGCCGTCATGCGAGCGTCGCCATTCCGCCACTCAGGACTGGCATGCTGCCGGGAAGTGGCCGCTTTTGCAGCGAGTTGATGGCGAACCGGCAGCCACCACGACATCGGCACGGTTCATGCTTAAGAATCGGATGCTGCGCGCATCAGGGCAACGGGGCCGGGACGACAAGGGGCAGGGTCATGAGCATCGTGAAATTGCTGGGGTTCGAGACGCTGGGCTGCGGCTGTGTGGTCGGACACTATCGGGATGCCGGCACCATCAGCGTGGTCACCTACGTGGAAGAGAAGGCCGTGACGTGCGGCGATGCGAGTCACCGCCGCAACCACGCCATGATGGCGCGTCGTCGCCGCGGTCCGATCGCCCCGTCGCCGGCACCGCTGCCGGCCGCCGCCTACCGCGCCGCCGTTCGCTAGGGCCGGTCCGCCAGGGCCCGCCGTGGTACGCTCCGGTCGCGTCATCGCGCCCGAGGCATGGACCTTCGCCAACTCGAAATCATCCGGGCCATTGCCGAGACCGGCTCCTTCACCGCCGCCGGCGAGAAGCTCAACGTCTCGCAGTCGGCGATCAGTCGGCAGGTCCTGCTGCTCGAGGAAGAACTCAACGAGGCCGTCTTCCTCCGGATCGGCCGCCGCATCCGCATCACCCCGGCGGGCGAGGCCCTGCTGCAACTGAGCCACCGGGTCTTCCTGGACCTGAAGGACACCGTCGCCAGGATCACCGACACGCAGGCGTCCCTGATCGGCCCGGTCCGGCTGGCGGGCGGCATGACGGTCAGCCTGTACGTCTTCCCTGCCCTGCTCCGCGACTTCCGCAAGCATCATCCCGACGCCGAGATCAAGATCACGGCGGGCGCCACCGACAAGTGCCTGGCGGGTCTGCGCTCGGGCACGGCCGACGTCGCCCTCCTGACACTGCCGATCAGCGACCCCGACCTGGTCACCGTGCCGGCCCTGCAGGAAGAGTTGCTCGTGGTGTCGTCGCCCAACCACCCGCTGGCCAGCAAGGCCCGGGTGACGCCGGCCGACCTCCGCGACCAGCCGTTCGTGCTGTTCGAGACCGGGTCGAACACGCGCCGGGTCGTCGACGAGTTCTTCCTGCGCAACCAGATCGTCCCGCAGATCGTCACCGAGACCGAGAACGTCGAGATCATCAAGGCCCTGGTGCGGGCCGGGTTGGGGCTGTCGATCATCTCGTATCAGAGCGTGGCCCGCGAGGTGGCGTCCGGCCAGTTCTTCTGCGCCCGCATCACCGGGCAGACCCTGATTCGCGAGACCGGGTGGGTCTACGTGCGCGCCAACCGCGTGCCGCGCGCGGTCCAGGAAGTGCTGGCGTCCTTCGATCGCGTCAAGCCGCGGCTGCGGGTCATCCCGCCGCCTGGCCGCGACCGCATCGGCCCCGACGTCCACGCCTGACCTCGGCTCGTGCGCCCATAAGGCGCGCCCGCTCATTCGATAACATCATTCTATTTCCACCGGCGGCCGCATCAGCAGTAGTGTGCGCGCAGCATGTGCTCTGCCACATGCCGCACCACAAGCCAGTACGCACGTCCCTCCTTGGGCTGGACGACTCGCACCCGTCCGGCCCCTTTTTGTCGGGCCACGGCGCCGCGGACTCCTGTCATAGCTTGTCCATCCACTCATGCGCATATCCACATCGCATGTAGAATTCCCGTGATGGCATTGACCGTAGGACTGCTCGGCTTCGGCACGGTGGGTCAGGCCGTGGCCCGCCTGATCGTCGAGCGCAGCGATGGCCTGCTGACGCTCTCGCACATCTTCAATCGCGACGTCGCCCGCAAGCGTGTCGCGTGGGTGCCGGACGCGGTCACCTGGACCGATCGCATCGACGACGTGCTCGAGGCCGATGTGGACGTGATCGTCGAGGTCGTCGGCGGACTGGATCCCGCCCGCACCTGGCACGAACGCGCGATCGACGCCGGGCGCCCCGTGGTCACCGCCAACAAGCAGCTGATCGCCACCCACGGCCAGGCGCTGCTGGGGCGCGCCGCCGAGCGCGGCGTCGATCTGCTGTTCGAGGCCGCCGTCGGTGGCGGCATCCCCGTGGTGCGCGGGCTCCGTGAAGGCATTGCGGGCGATCGCCTGACCAGCGTCTCGGGCATCCTCAACGGCACCTGCAACTACATCCTGACGCGGATGGAATCGGCCGGGCTGGCCTTCGATGTCGCGCTGCAGGAAGCGCAGGCGGCCGGCTTCGCCGAAGCCGATCCCACCGACGACCTCGAGGGCTACGACGCGCGCGCCAAACTGTGCATCCTGGCGCGGGTCGGCCTCGGCCTCGACCTGGCCCCGGCCGACGTCCCGTGCGAGAGCATCCGCACGATCAGCGACGACGACTTCGTGTACGCGCGGCGGCTGCAGGCCACCATCCGGCAAGTGTCGCGGGTGTCGGCCGCCGACGGTCAGGTGGAAGCGCGCGTCGGGCCGGCGCTGGTGCCGCTCACCTCGCCGCTCGCGCGCGTCATCGGCAGCCAGAACCTCATCGTCGCGGGGGGCGCCTACGGGCGGGAGACCACGTTCGCAGGCTACGGCGCCGGCGGCTTCCCCACCGCCGTCGCGGTGGTGTCCGATCTGCTGGCGATCGCTCGCCGCGCGGGCGGTGCCCCCGCGGCCTGGCCGAACACGACCGCGCCGTCCTCGGTCACCAACCTGCAGATGGCGCCGTACTACCTGCGCCTCGTGGTGCACGACCGTCCCGGGATCATCGCGAGCCTGGCGTCGATCTTCTCGGCGCATGCGATCAACATCGACGCGGTCCTGCAGGAACCGGGCGGCACGAAGGACCGTCTGCCGTTCGTGATCACGCTCGAAGCGTGTTCGACGGCCGCCATGGGCCAGGCGCTCGCCGAGATCGCGACGCTGCCCTTCCACGTCACGCCGCCGCTCTGCCTGCCGGTTCTCGCATGAGCGTCGCGCGTCCCCTCGGCAGCGTCGTCGTCCCGGCCTCGACGTCGAATCTGGGCCCGGGCTTCGATGCACTCGGCCTCGCGCTCGGTCTGTACCTGCGCGCCGACGTCACGAGCATCGTCGACGACGGACTCGGCGATCTGCGCTGCCGGTTCGCCGGGACCGTCCCGCCGGGGGACAACCTCATCGTCACGGGATTCCGCGCCGTGACGCAGGCCCTCGGGACCGCGGCCGGCGAGGGCCGCTCGCTCGACGTCACGGTGACCTGCGACATTCCTCCCTGCGCCGGGCTCGGCAGCAGCGCCGCCGCGCTCGTCGCCGGGGGCCGCCTCGCGGCCTTCGTCGTCGACGGCGTGACGGACGCGCTGATCATCGACGTCCTCACGGCCATCGAAGGACATCCCGACAACGTGACGGCCGCCACGCTCGGCGGCCTCGTCGCCGGCTGCGTCGACGCGCGCGGGCACGTCTGCGTGGTCGCGGCGCCCTGGCCCGACGGCGTCCGGCTCGAGGTCGCCACGCCCGGCCTGGCTCTGCCGACCAGGACCGCGCGCGCCGTGCTGCCGGCCCAGGTGTCGCGGCACGACGCCATCCACAACGTGCAGCGGACCGCGCTCCTGCTGCAGGCG
>NZ_JALHPM010000259.1:0-6667 GCF_022842525.1 Luteitalea sp. | reverse complement strand
TCGGCGGCGCCGGTCTCGGGCTGTCCATCAGCTGGCGGATCTGCAAGCTGCTGGGTGGGCGCATCGAGGTGGCCAGCCAGGTGGGCGTCGGCACGACGTTCACGATCACGCTGCCGTGCCTGACCGGGCGCGTCGCGTCGACCCCGCCCGGTCAGGCACGGACGTAAGCTGACACTGCCAGACGAATGCTACGAGGTCGCCCGGACTGCCCAGCGCAGTTTGGCCGACGACGCGCGCCGGTTGGCAAAGGTCTCGGTACGGGTCGACCGGACGACCGTGGTGGCCACGGCGGCGTAGAGCCCGGCGCGGTGTCCGGCCCTGAACGCCTGCTTCACGCGCCGGTCCTCTCCGGAGTGAAACGTCAGCACGACGACGCGGCCGCCCGGCCGGAGGCAGGTGGGCAACGCGGCCAGCAGGTCATCGAGTGCCGCGAACTCGTCGTTGACGAGAATGCGCAGCGCCTGGAACGTGCGTCGCACGGACAGCTTGATGTCGGCCTTCGTCAGTGCCGGACGCGCGTCGGCCAACCCCAGACGCACCAGACGCTCCAGGGCGTGTGTCGTTGTCGGCCGTCGCGCGACGAGGATGCGGGCGATGACCTGCGCATGCGGTTCGTCGGCATGCCTGGTCAGGATGTCGGTGAGGCTGTCCTCGTCGAGCCCGGCGAGTCGCTCCGCCCCCGTCACCCCACAGGTCGGATCCATACGCAGATCGAGCGGACCGGGATGCTTGTAGCTGAAGCCTCGCGAGGGCGTGTCGTGTTGCATGGACGACACGCCGAGGTCGGCGAGGATGACGTCGGCGCCCGCCTGCCCGTGGGCGGCCAGCACGGCGGGCAGGGTCCGAAAGCTGCCGTGATGGGCCACGAACTCGTCGTCTCCGACCCCCTCCGCGCGCAGGCGTGCGACGGTGCGCGGCAGTTCCAGCGGATCGCGATCGAGGCCGATCAGGCGACCGCCCGGCCTGAGGTGTTCGAGCAGTGCGCGTGCGTGCCCGCCGCCGCCGAGTGTGCAGTCCACGGCGATGTCGCCGGGGCTCGGCCGCAGGTGGCGGAGGACTTCCGCCACCATGATGGGCCAGTGCGTCTCTACTTCGGGCGTGCCATCGACCATGCGACCGAGTTGTCCATCGCGGTGGCGGTGCCGGTGATGGCGTCGCCCTTGATCGTGCCCTTCATGTCGTAGGTCATCGAGCCGCCAGAGGGTCGGTCGCGCTCGAGGACGAAGGCGATGTCATTGCCCTTGAGGGTGCCCTTCTGGACCTTCCAGACGCGGCCGCCACCGAGATCGAACGAACCGGTCAGCGTCTCGCCCTCGGCCTTGAGCTGCACCGCAGCATCCACGTTGCCCATCGGACTGCTCATGGAGAACGTCCAGGCGCCGTCGGCTGGCGACTGGGCACGGGCCACGGTGACGACACAGGCGAGGAACAGGGCGATGAGGGCGGTTCGCATGGCGTGAAGACTCCAACGCGGCGCCGGAAGCGGCGCCTTGGCTCGATGAGACGCCGAAGTCGGGTGGACGGGTGCACCGCTCAGGGCAGCGGCTTCACCAGGATGTTGGCGAACTCGACCTTGCGGCCGGCGGGCACCAGCGCGATCCGCCCTCGGGCCGGCAAACCCTCCTGCAGGACGGCATCGCTGACCACCTGGCCGTTGACGCTCACCGTCAGCCGGTCACCGACGATCCGCTGCACCACCCGGTTCCACTTGCCGGCCGCCTGCATCGCGGCGCCGGCCTGCGGCATGACCACGGCGCGGACGCCCGGCAGCATGCGTGCGGCCACCGCGGGTGTCGACTGCGTGGCGGCCGGCTCCTGCTCGTCGACCCAGCGCCAGTCCGCGATGATCTCGACGTCGCCCCAGGTGCCGACGGAGGTGAGGGGCTTGCCGGGTGCGGCCGTCGTGCTCTCGTAGGCCATGGTCCAGTCGTTGGTCCGCCACCGGCTCGCCTCGTCGCGCGGCGGCTGCCAGCCCGTGAAGGACACGCCGTCGTACAGGGCCGTGTGTCCCTCGTAGGCCGTGGCGACCTGCGACGGATCGAGCGCGCCAGCACTCGGCAGTTCCTTGATCCGGATGTTGCGGAACAGCGTCGGCGCGCCCTCGGACTCGAGCGCGATGTAGCCCTTGCGCGGCGAGATGTCGTAGCCGCCCGACACCTCCTTGCCGTTGACGGCCAGCTTGATCGTGCCCTTGTTGGCGGTGATGCGGTAGTGGTTCCACTCGCCGGGGCCCTTGGCGCGGCGCTCGCTCGGCAGGCTGCGCATGGAGCCGTTCGGGTGGGGCCGGTCGGGCGTCAGCACCGCACCGTGAATGGCGAAGACGTCGCCGTGGCTGGTGTAGGTCTCGGAGTTGCGCCCGTCGAGGACCTGCACCTCGATGGCCCGCAGGAACGGCTGTCCGCGCGCGGGCAGCGCGTCGGCCCAGACGAAGACGCCGGCGTTGCCCATCGGCTTCTGGTGCTGGTACTCGAGTTCGAGGACGAAGTTCTCGTACATCCGCGGCGTCCGGATCTCGCAGATGGGCACGCCGGTGACGGTGATGACGCCGTCACGCACGCCGAAGGTGTCGGGGGCGCAGTTGATGTTGACCCAGCCGTCGAGGGTGCGGCCATCGAACAACGACACGAACCCGTCGTCCTGCGCCTGCGCGGAGGGCGCAGCGACGAGCAGGGCCGTCAGGACCACCGACACCGACATCGACCTGGACATGGGCGCAGTCTAGCCCAAACGCCCACCGACCTCACGCGGCTGGTGCGTCGATGCCCATGGCGTCCTGCTCCGGCGACAGCCGCGGACGCATCATCTGCACGAACGCCGCCACCATGTCTGGGTCGAACTGCGTACCGGCGCCGTTGCTGATGTAGTCCACCACCACGGCGAGCGGCAGACCCTTGCGGTAGGGCCGATCCGATCGCAGCGCGTCATAGACATCCGCGATGGCCAGAACGCGTGCGAGGCGGTCGATCTGCGTGCCGGCCAGTCGGGCGGGATACCCGGCGCCATCGAAGCGCTCGTGGTGTTGCCCGACGATCGGCAGGATCGCCGCGAAGGCGGCGATCGGCTCGAGGATGCGCACGCCCGTGGCGGGATGCTTCTCGATCTCCGCCCGCTCCTCGTCGGTGGGTTTGCCGGGCTTGTCGAGGATGGCCGACGAGATCGCCAGCTTGCCGATGTCGTGCAGCAGACCGCCGCGCTGCAACACCGCCATGTCGTCGGCAGACAACTGCAGGGCCCGTCCGAGGTCGAGCGCCATCTCCGTCACGCGCTCGGAGTGCCCGGCCGTCCACGGCGACTTGGCGTCGATGGTCCGGGCGAGGGCGGTGGCCGCCCCGACGGAGAACGCCTCGAGTTCGCTGACGTGCTCCCGGATCGCGCCGACCATCGACCCGAAGGCGTGCGCGAGCGTCTCGAACTCGTCGTTGCTGCGGATGTCGGGGACGACGTCGTACTGCTTGGCGCGCACACGGGCCGATGCGTCCTCGAGGACGGCGAGCGGGCCGAGTTGCTTGCGCACCGTGCCGAGCACGGCCAGGAGCACTACCAGAACGCTGGCGACGGCGAGCAGGATGACCTCGCGGCGAAGCGCGCGCAGCGGCGCCGCGGCCTCGGCGCGCGGCACCATCATGGCGACGACCCACGTGCCGGCGCCGTAGTCGGTCTGCAGCGGCAGCGACCAGGTGCGAACGAGATACGGCTGGCCGTCGATTGCGAGCTCGTCGTCGCCATGTCTGGGCACGTCAGCCGCCTCGACCAGCGCAGGCACGCGCGCATCGTCACCCGAACACGCCAACACGACGTGCGCGTCGTCGAGGATGCACAGGGTGTTGGTCGGGCGCAGCAGCGGACGTCGACCATAGCCGAAGGTCTCCCTGTACGCGACCCGGGCCATGACCACGGTACCCGCGTCGTCGCCGACGGCGACCCATGCGGTGCGGTCGGCACCACGGACCAAGCGGGCCCGGCCCTCGCGAACTCGCCTCCGATGCTCCTCGGTCAGATGCGCCGGCACGCGCGTGCCCTGCAGGTGTCTGGGCGGGGTGTCCGGGGCGGGCTGCAGGACGACCGTGTCCACGCCTTCGAGCATCGGGAAAGAAGAGAGCCGCTGCGAGATGTCGCCGACGCCTGGCAGCAGGAGCGCCCGCAGGCCGGCCTCGAGCATCAGCAGGCGCTCGAGGCCGACGAGCGCCGCCGACTTGACGTCCTCGTGCAGCCGCTCACGCTCCTGCGTCTCGACCTGTTTGCGGCCGCGCGAGAACACGACGCTGCCGAAGACGGTGAGGGGCACCATCGCGGCAATCAGCACGACGCGCGCGATGCGTCGGCCGACACGACTGGTGAGAGGATCGATGCGGAACGCCATGAGATCAGTAGTCGCGACCGAGGCCGAAGAAAGCGCCGTCGCTGCCGCGGACGATGTCGTCCTGGCTGGGACCGCCTGACAGCGGGCCGACGCTCTGGCCGTCGCGGCCCTTGCTGAAGAAGTCGTAGTCGGAGTTGATCGGCACGAGGTTGCGATCCTTGCGCGCACCGCCGGTGCCGACGCACACGCCGTTGCAGGCCTGGCACCCGGGGTCCGGCGCCGGCGCCCCTCCTCCTCCGCCGCCGCCGCCGCCGTTGCCACCCCCACCGTTGCCCTTCCCGCCGCCCCCGCCGTTGCCACCGCCCCCCTGGGCCCCGCCGCCCCCTCCGCCGCCCCCACCGTTGGGCGACAGCACGTTGTACACGTAAGGATTGCCCCACGGATCCTTGCGCTGCTGGTCGATGTCGGCCAGCGATCCCGGGAAGCAGCCGTTCAGGGCACGGTAGGCCTGGATCTCGCGATCGATGGACCGCACGTCGCCGATGGCTCGGGTGACGCGTGCAGCCTCCACGGCCGCGGTGTACTGGGGCACGCCGATGGCGGCGATGACGCCGATCAACGCCACCACGACGATCAGCTCGACGAGCGTCATGCCGGACTCCGACGATGGCCTCGTGCCGCCCTCGGGTTCCCCGGCAGGCGCATCGTCTGGGGGCGCCGCGGTCGGGGGCGGCGCGGCCTGACGACGATCCAGCGTGAAGAAGGCGAGCGCCTCGTCGGCGCGTCGAATCGCGTCCATCGCCGCGACCGGATCCGTCGCGGCCCGGGCTTCCTGCGTGGCCAGCCGGGCGCGACCGATCTGCGTGCGCAGCGTGCCGAGCATGTGCTCGAGAGCCGCGCTCTCTTCCTTTGGATAGTCGGTGGACCGTATGCCGGCGTGGACCCAGAGTTGCCCGATGCTGACCGCCTCGAACACGTGCCGGAATCGATAGAGCGGACCGGCGACGCGGTGCGTCAGCGTCAGGGTCACCGCGGCGAGTGCGGCCGTCACCGCGATCACGGCCGACCAGATGCGATCGTGCAGGCTGAGGAGGACCGTGGCGGCATCGACGCGCGTGCGTTCGTCCATCGACTCGAGGTCCTGGATCACGGGTGCCACGAGCAGCGCCACGAGCAGCAGCAGCAGCCCGATGGTCCACGCCAGTTGCGTGGCCGCCAGGCGTGCCTGGAAGCCCACGACGACGCGTTGCCGGCGCCCGCCAAACCACTGGCGCGTCGGCAACAGTCGCCATCCTTGGGTAGGGCCCGGCTCTCTCCGCACGTCGTTCACACCTGTTCCTCGCAGGGGGAATCGGCAACTCGAGCAGGGGGCTGAGGGACTGGACCAAGGAATGGCCAGACGGTGGGGGATGATAGGGAGCCATGCGCCATCACGCCCCAGGAGTACTCGCCTCATGACGCGTCGGATCGGTCTGGCCGCCATCATGCTGGCGTTGATCGCCTCGCTGCCCGCATCGGGCCAGGGGCCCGTCGTGCCAGACCGCGCGGCGTTCCACCTGTACCTCCTCGTCGGTCAGTCCAACATGGCGGGGCGCGGCGCGCTGGAACCCGGGGACCAGGACGTCGACCCTCGTGTCCTCATGCTGGACAAGGCAGGCGTGTGGGTGCCGGCCACCGACCCGATGCATTTCGACAAGCCCGTCGCCGGCGTCGGCCTCGGCCGCGCCTTTGCCGCGCGCATGCGTGAGCGCGCGCCCGACGTCACGGTGGGTCTGATCCCGGCCGCCGTCGGCGGCTCCCCCATCGACGCCTGGCAGCCGGGCGTCTTCTACGAGCCGACCCGCAGCCATCCCTGGGACGACGCGATGGCGCGCGCCAGGGTGGCGATGGCGTCCGGGACGCTGCAGGCCATCCTCTGGCATCAGGGCGAGTCCGATGCGACACCGGACCTCGCGCCAGCGTACGAAGCGAAGCTGCATGACCTCATCGCCCGCTTCCGCACCGCCCTCGGCGCCCCCGACGTCCCTTTCATCGTCGGCGGGCTCGGGCGCTATCCGGACGTGCCCTGGGACGACGCCAGACGGATGGTGGACGCCGCGCATCGGACCCTGCCGGACAAGGTGCGCCGGACGGCGTTCGTCTCGAGTGACGGCCTGGTCCACGGTGGCGACAAGGTGCATTTCGACACCGCCTCGCTGCGCGAGTTGGGACGTCGATATGCCGCGGCCTGCGAGGCCCTCATCACCATGCGCTAGCTGTATCTGCTAAACACGTTGTTCATCCGGAGCGCACTGGGAAGAATGGTGTTGCGAGACAACCGTTCAGCTCAGAGGAGGCCCCGGATGAAGCTCCATCGTAATGCGAGGA
>NZ_JALHPM010000258.1:0-6704 GCF_022842525.1 Luteitalea sp. | reverse complement strand
AGCAGGTCCATCGCGAGGCGCCCCGCCTGCTCGGCGGCGGCGTCCTTGGCCGGCAGCGTCGCCGGGATGCTGACGCTGCCCATCGCGGCGATGCCGAGGAACTCGGCGACCATCGCCATCGTGTTGGCGGTGAACTGGCCGCCACACGCGCCGGCGCCGGGGCACGCCTTGTCTTCCAGATCCTTCAGTTCGATCAGCGAGATGCGACCGGCCGCCTGCGCGCCGATGCCCTCGAAGACGTCCTGGATGGTGACGTCCTTGCCCTGCCAGGTGCCGGGCGCGATCGAGCCGCCATACAGGATGACGCCCGGGATGTTCAGCCGCGCCAGCGCCATGATCGTGCCGGGAATCGTCTTGTCGCAGCCGCACAGCATGACCACGGCGTCGAGGTGGTGCCCGAAGCTCACGAGTTCGATCGAGTCGGCGATCACTTCACGACTGACGAGCGAGGCGCGCATGCCCTCGGCCCCCATCGTGATGCCGTCCGACACGGCAATCGTGTTGAACTCCATCGGCGTGCCGCCCGCGGCCCGCACGCCGTCCTTGACGTGCTCGGCCAGGCGCCGCAGATGGAAGTTGCACGGGCCGATCTCGGTCCAGGTGTTGGCGATGCCCACCAGCGGCTTGGCCAGGTCCTCGTCCGTGAAGGCGCAGGCCTTCAGCATCGCGCGCGCCGCGGCGCGATTGGGGCCGTCGGTCAGCGCCGCGCTCTTGTGCTTGTTCAGGTCGGTCATGCGGGATCTCCTGCCGCCACGGCAGGGGCCGCGGCCGTCGAACGGGGCAGCAGCGTGGACGCATACGACCCGAGGTTGCGGAACATGGGGGCGAACTCGGCCAGGTGCGCGAAGGCCCGCGCGCAGCGGGCATCCTCGGCGCCGACGGCGAGATCGACGTAGAACAGGTACTCCCAGGGACGACCCGGGATGGGGCGCGACTCGAGCTTGGTCAGGTCGATGCCGCGCAGCGCGAAGACGCTGAGCGCCTTGAACAGCGCGCCCGCCTCGTTGGCCAGCGTGAACACCACCGTCGTCTTGTTGGTGGCGGCGGCCACCGGGGCCGTCGACGCGGGCGCCACGACCAGGAACCGGGTGATGTTGTCGGCGAAGTCCTGGATGCCCGACTCGAGAATCTGCAACGAGAACACCGCGGCGGCGCGCTCGGACGCGATGGCGGCGGCCCCGGCCAGCTGGCGATCCTTGATGAGCTTGGCGCTGCCGGCCGTGTCGTAGGTCGCCACCACCTCGACGCCCGGCAGGCTGCGCAGGTACCGGTCGCACTGCGCCAGGGCCTGCGGATGCGAGTAGATGGTCTTGATCTGGTCGATGGTGGTGCCCGGCAGGGCGATGAGACTGTGCACGACCTTCAGTTCGAGGTCGCCGACGATCTGCAGGGCGTGTTCGAGGAGCAGGTCGTAGTTGCGGTGGATGGTGCCGCCGATGGAATTCTCGATCGGCAGGACCCCGAAGCTGGCCCGCCCGCTCTCCACGGCGCGGAAGACGTCCTCGAAGCTGGGACAGGGCAGCAGTGTGGCGTCCGGTGCGTATCGTTGCGCCGCCGCCTCGCTGTAGGCCCCCGGTTCACCCTGGAACGCGACCACCATGCCCACCCATCGTGCCGGGGAGGGGAGATAAAGTCAAAGTTATCTTTGTTAGGCAATCATGCTCAGGATTTATTGGATGCGTGCCGCGCATCCCACGCGTCCCGTGAGCGTCCGCGGCGCCGTGACGCACCGGAGTCGTATAATGCGGAGTTCATGCTTCGCCCGTACCGCGGCCAATGGCCCCAGCTCGACCCGTCGGTCTTCGTGGACCAGAGCGCGCAGGTCATCGGAGATGTGGTCGTCGGTCCGGAATCGAGCATCTGGATGCAGTGTGTGGTGCGTGGCGATGTCCATCGCATCCGCATCGGGGCCCGTTCCAACATCCAGGACGGCACGGTCGTCCACGTGATGCGCGGCACCCACCCCACGACGATCGGCGACGCGGTCACCATCGGCCACGGGGCCCTCATCCATGGCTGCACCATCGAGGATCGGGTCCTCATCGGGATGGGCGCCATCGTCCTGAACGGCGCCGTCATCGGCTCGGACTCGATTGTCGCGGCCGGGACGCTGGTCACCGAAGGGACCGTGGTGCCGCCGCGGTCGCTGGTCATGGGCAGCCCGGGCAAGGTCCGCCGGACCCTGACCGACGAGGAAGTCGCCTCGATTCTCGACTACTCGGCCCGCTACGTGGGCTACCGACTCGACTACATGGGCGACGCCACGACGGCGCCCGAGGCAAGCGAGGCCCGCGGCTGACGCCGCGGCACCCCATGGCTTCCACTGCACCAGCCCGCGGCATGCGGGACTTCCTGCCCGCGGACGTCCGCCGGCGGACCTACGTCATCGGCGTGATCCGCGGCGTGTACGAGCGCTACGGGTTCGAGCCGCTCGAGACGCCGGCCGTCGAGAACATCGAGACGCTGCTCGGCAAGTACGGCGACGAGGGCAATCAGCTCATCTTCAAGATCCTCAAGCGCGGCGAGCACGAGGCGTCGGGGCAGGCCGATCTGGCCCTCCGCTACGACCTCACGGTGCCGCTCTCGCGCGTGGTCGCCGAGCACCGCGGCACGCTGCCGAAGTACTTCAAGCGGTATCAGATTCAGCCGGTGTGGCGTGCCGATCGCCCCGCCCGCGGCCGGTTCCGCGAGTTCTACCAATGCGACGTGGATGCCACCGGCTCCACCTCGCCGGTCGTCGAGGCCGAGCTCTGCGCCGCGGCCTGCGAGGCGATGCAGGCCCTCGGCTTCAGCGATGCGGTGCTGCGCCTGAACCATCGCGCCGTGCTGACCGGCGTGCTCGACGTGGCCGGCGTGCCGGCCGACAAGCACGGCGATGCCCTGGTGGCGCTCGACAAGCTCGACAAGATCGGGCTGGACGGGGTCAAGGCCGAGTACGAGACGCGCGGGCTGCGTCCCGAGGTGGCCGACACCGTGCTCGGGATTCTCGGCGCGGCGGCCCTCTCGGGTGTGGTCGCCGCCGACAACGCCGCGGCGCTGGATCGGGTCGAGGCGTTCGTCGCCGGCCATGCCGAGGCCGTCGCCGGCATCGCCACCATGCGGACGGTGCTCGCGCTGGCGGCCCGCACGCCCGCGGCTCACCAGTTGCGCGTGGACCTGAGCCTGGCGCGCGGACTGTCCTACTACACCGGCTGCATCATGGAGATGACCGTCCCGGATCTGGCGGGCAGTCTCGGTGGCGGTGGCCGGTACGATGGCCTGGTCGGCATGTTCCTCGGCCAGGCGGTGCCCGCCGCCGGCTTTTCGCTGGGGCTCGAGCGCATCCTCGTGGTGATGGGGGAGCGGGCAATGTTCCCGGCCCACATCGCCGCCACGGCCGCCGACGTGTTGATCGCCCAGTGGAACGCCGACACGGCCGGCGACGCCCTGGCGCTGGCGCATACCCTCCGGGCCGGAGGGCTGCGCGTCGAGGTCTACCCGGATGCCGACAAGCTTGGCAAGCAGTTCAAGTACGCGGCCGCGACCGGCGTGCCGCTGGTGGTCGTCGAAGGCGATGACGAGCGTGCCGCCGGCGAGCTGACGGTCAAGGACCTGCGGACCGGCGAGCAGCAACGCGTGCCACGTGCCGAGGCCGGCGCGTACCTGAAGGACCTGCTCACGCCCGTCGCCTCGGGATCTCTGTAGTCTGTTCCGCCCGGCTCGGAGAGCCGGCCCTACCCGATTCCCCGACGCCGACACGACGCCGACTCCCGATTCCCGACTCCCGACTCCCGTTTCTCCGTCCCACTGTGACCATGGATCTTCTCGGCGACCTCTACAGAACTCACACCTGCGGCCAACTCCGGCCCGACCACGTCGGCCAGGAGGTCGTCCTGCTCGGCTGGGTGCACCGCGTCCGCGACATGGGCGCGGTCATCTTCCTCGACATCCGCGACCGCTACGGCGTCACGCAGGTCGTGACCGAGGCCGAGCCCCTGCTGGGCCAGGCCAAGAAGCTGAAGACGGAGATGGTGGTGGCCGTGCTCGGCCAGGTCGCGCCGCGCTCGCCCGAGACCGTCAACGACAAGCTCGACACCGGGCAGGTCGAGGTGCGCATCGGCGAACTGCGGGTGCTCAACGACGCCCGTCGGCCGCCGTTCGGCATCGCCGACGAGAGCTTCGTGGCCGAGGACACGCGGTTGCGCTACCGCTATCTCGACCTGCGGCGGCAGCGGATGCAGAAGAACCTGATGCTGCGCCACCGGTTGACGATGGGCATCCGGCGGTACTTCGACGAGCTCGGGTTCCTCGAGATCGAGACGCCCATCCTCACCAAGAGCACGCCGGAAGGCGCGCGCGACTACCTCGTGCCGAGCCGGGTGCATCCGGGCGAGTTCTTCGCGCTGCCGCAGTCGCCGCAGATCTTCAAGCAGATCCTGATGATTGGCGGACTCGACCGCTACTTCCAGATCGTCAAGTGCTTCCGTGACGAAGATCTGCGCGCCGATCGGCAGCCGGAGTTCACACAGGTCGACGTCGAGATCTCCTTCGCGTCGCAGGCGCTCGTGTTCTCGCTGATCGAGCCGCTCATCGCCGAGATCTTCACGGTCGGGGGCATCGAGATCACCACCCCCTTCCGCACGATGACCTACGCCGAGGCGATGGCCCGCTATGGGTCGGACAAGCCGGATCTCCGGTTCGGGATGGAGATTCAGGATCTGGGCGCCGTCTTCGCCGACACGCCGTTCGGGCCCGTGCGCGAGGCGCTCGCCAGCGGCGGGGTGCTGCGTGGACTGGTGGTGCCGGGCGGCGCGAAGATCTCGCGTGCCGAGGTCGACAAGATCGTCGCCGAGGCGATCGAGATGGGCGCTGGCGGGCTGCTCTGGGCGCGCCAGACCGACAAGGGCCTCGCCACGTCGGCCAAGGCGATGGGTGAGGCGGCGCTGACGCGTGCGCTCGAGGTCTCCGGCGCCGGCACCGACGGCCTGCTGGTGATGACGGCGGGAACCGAGGCGCAGGTCTCCAAGCTGCTCGGCGCGCTGCGCCTGTCGCTCGCGAAGCGCTTCAACCTCGTCGACCCGACGAGGTTCGAGTTCCTGTGGGTGGTGGATTTCCCGCTGCTGGACTGGGCCGAGGACGAGCAGCGCTGGGTGGCCATGCATCACCCGTTCACGGCCCCGTCGGACGCCGACCTGCCGCGGATGACCGAGGCGCCTGGCGAGGTGACGGCCAAGGCCTACGATCTCGTGCTCAACGGCAGCGAGATCGGCGGCGGCAGCATCCGGATCCACGACCCCGAGGTCCAGCGGCAGCTCTTCCGCCTGCTCGGCATCTCGGATGAGGACGCCAAGCTGCGGTTCGGGTTCTTCATCGACGCGCTCGAATACGGCACGCCGCCGCACGGCGGCATCGCGCTCGGCCTCGATCGCATCGTGGCACTGCTGGCCGGGGAGCCGTCGATCCGGGACGTGATCGCCTTCCCGAAGACCGCGGCGGCCGTCGACCTCATGTCCGATGCCCCCTCCACGGTGGATGCCCGCCAGTGGAAGGAACTGCACCTCAAGCCGCTTGCCTGACCGCAGGCGGCATGCTAGCGTCCATGCGCGTTGGGAGGGACGGCTCGCCGAGCCGTCCGCGTTGAAGGAGATCACCGGTATCGCAGCCTCGGCCCCGCGCTCCATCCCGGTTCCGGAACAGGGCGTCGACGTCCTCTTCGGCGCCTACGACGACAACCTGCGCCTGCTCGAAGATCTCTTCGGCGTCAGCGTCCGCACCAGCGGACACGAGCTGGTCGTCGACGGTCCGGGCGACCGCCTCGACCGCGTCGAGGCCTTCGTCGCCCAGTTCGCGGCGCTCCTGCGCGACGGCTATCGCTTCGCCCGCGGCGAGGTGAAGGACGCCATGCGGCTGGCGGCCGGCCATCCCGAACTGGACCTTCGCGATCACTTCCTCAAGGGCAGCGTGCGGGCCTCGGCCAAGCGGCAGATCGTGCCCAAGACGCCGACGCAGCGGCAGTACCTCGAGGCGATCGACAAGCACGACATCGTCTTCGGCGTCGGTCCGGCCGGCACCGGCAAGACCTACCTGGCCATGGCGCAGGCCGTGTCCAGCCTGCTCGCCAAGAAGGTCAGCCGCATCGTCCTGACGCGGCCGGCGGTCGAAGCCGGCGAGAAGCTCGGCTTCCTGCCCGGCGACCTGCAGGAGAAGGTCAATCCCTACCTGCGGCCGCTGTACGACGCGCTCTACGACATGCTCGAGGCCGACAAGGTCGAGCGGTTGCTCGAGCGAGGCACCATCGAGGTGGCCCCGCTCGCCTTCATGCGCGGCCGCACGCTCAACGACGCCTTCGTGATTCTCGACGAGGCGCAGAACACCACGTCGGAACAGATGAAGATGTTCCTGACGCGGCTCGGCTTCGGCAGCAAGGCCGTCGTCACCGGCGACATCACCCAGATCGACCTGCCGTACGGCCGGCCGTCCGGCCTGATCGACGCGGTGCGGATTCTCGGCAAGGTGGAGGGCCTGTCGTTCGTGCACTTCACCGACCGCGATGTCGTGCGCCACAAGCTGGTGCAGCTGATCGTGCAGGCGTATGCCGCGCACGACGCCGCGGCCGGGATACCCGATCCGGCCGGAGCCGGCGGGCGTGCCCCCGGTGGCCCTCGAGCCTGATCGCATGGACGCCGACCCTCGTTCCCTGGCCGTCACGGTGTGCACCCGCGACG
>NZ_JALHPM010000257.1:0-6705 GCF_022842525.1 Luteitalea sp. | reverse complement strand
GCCGCCGTGCGCGAGGGGGTGGAGGCCGATCGACGCCTCGCGCCGGCCACCGCGAGCGCCGCCGCCGCGTCGCCGCGGGATGTCGCGACGGCGGCCCTCGTCGAACAGGGCCGGGCCGCCTTCGCCATCTGTGCCGCGTGTCACCAGGCGGATGGACGGGGCCTGCCCGCGCTCGCGCCGCCGCTGGCCGGTTCGCCGAGGGTCACCGGTGCGTCGGACGTCCTCATCGACATCGTGCTGCGTGGGCGCGATGAAGACCCCGCCTACCCGAGCATGCCGCCGCTCGCGGGCCTGTCCGACGAACAACTCGCCGGCATCCTGACCTACGTGCGCCAGGCGTGGGGCAACGCCGCGCCGCCGATCGAGCCACAGGCCATCCGGGCGCGTCGTGCCGAGGCGGCGAGGTGATCATGCGCGTGCAGAGCGTGGTGTTCATGATGCTGGCCATCGCGTGGCTGATGCCGGCGCTGGCGCAGACGCCGCCGCCGACATCCGCGATGACGATCCCCGAAGGCTTCACGGCGCTGTTCAACGGCCGCGACCTGAGCGGCTGGCGGGGCCGGCCCGGCAAGGGCGGCGTGTTCAGCCCGTACGTCGAGGCGGCGTTCACCGACGCCGAGCGCGCGGCGAAGCAGGCCGAGTGGAATGCCGATCGCGATCGGCACTGGTGGGTGGACCGCGACCGCGGCGAGCTGGTGACCGATGGCCTCGGCGTCCATCTCGCCACCGAGAAGCCCTACGGCGACATCGAGCTCCTCCTCGAGTGGAAGCTCACCGTGCCCAACGGCATCACCGGCGTCTATCTCCGCAGTTACCCGCAAGTGCAGCTGTGGGACCCCGCCAGCGCCACGAACCAGCAGACCGGCGCCTTTCGCGGATCGGGTGCGCTGTGGAACAACCGCGACGACAGTCCGGGCAAGTGGCCGCTGGTCAAGGCCGATCGACCGATCGGCGAGTGGAACCAGTTGCGGATTCGCATGGTGGGCGAACGGGTGTGGGTCTGGCTCAACGGCCAGCAGACCGTGGACGGGCAGACGCTCGACAACTACTTTCACCGCGGGCAACCGCTGCGCGCGACGGGCGCCCTCGAGTTGCAGACGCACGGCACCGAAGTACGCTTCCGCCACCTCTACATCCGCGAACTCGACCGCTGAGGTGCATGGCTCGACCGTAGCCGTGGTGTAGCGAACAGCATTACGCGCGGTGTACAGAAACCCTCTCATCCGGCGCGCTCGCTCCTCCCCCCTCTCCAGCGCTGCCGTAGCGGCCGCGCGTCTCGCCAGCGCCGGTCGAGATCGGCGCGTCTTTCTTCATTTCCGGCCTCAATCGTCGGGTAAGCGGTCGCCTGCTCAGCTCATGCACAGGATGGCCGCAGTCTTGCACTTTGCGGGGTGCCGGCGAAGAGCTGGCCACAACGCATGGCTGAGCAGACTCCTCGTTTCTGGCATGGCTGGCGCGAACGCGCCGCCGCACTTCGCAACGTCCCGGCGCTGATGCGCATGGTGTGGGAGTCCGCCCCCGGCGTGGTGGCGGCCGGCTGGGCCTTCCGCATCACGGCGGCGCTCATTCCCCTGGCCATGTTGTCGGTGGGCAAGTGGATCCTCGACGCCGTCCAGATCAGGACGGGCGGGGGCACCCTGCCGGACCACTTCTGGTGGTGGGTGGCGGCCGAGGGCGGCCTGGCCATCCTCGGTGGCGTGCTCGGTCGCGCCACGGGCTTCTTCGACGGCCTGCTCGCCGACCGCTTCACACGGCACGTGAGCGTGCGTGTGATGGAGCACGCGTCGCGCCTCGACCTCACGGCCTACGAGAGTCCGGCCTTCCACGACCTGCTGGAGCGTGCCCGCGCCCAGGCCACCGACCGGATCACGATGATCCACGCCATCGGGGCCATCGCGCAGCAGCTGATCATCGCGGTCAGCCTCTCGCTCAGCGTCCTGCATTTCTCGCCGTGGCTGCTCGGGGTGCTCGTCCTGGCCGTGGTGCCGGCGTTCCTCGGCGAGAGCCACTTCGCGTTCCTCGGCTACGCGCTCAACGTGCGGCAGACACCGATGCGGCGTCAGCTCGACTACCTCCGCGTGCTCGGCGCGAGCAAGGAGACCGCCAAGGAGCTGAAGCTGTTTGGCCTGGCTGGCTACATCACGCGCGAGTACGCGCAGCTGTCCGGTGACCTCTACACGCAGAACGTCGCGCTGGCGCGGCGCCGACTGCTGGGCGGCAGTCTGCTCTCGGTGATCAGCACGACCAGCTACTACTCGGCGTATGGCTACGTGATCTATCGCACGGTGACCGGCGACCTGTCGTGGGGCTCGCTCCAGTTCATCGCCGGCAGCATCGCCGGCGCCAGCGCCAACATCCAGTCGATCTTCTCGACCTTCTCCAACATCGCCGACCAGTCGCTGTTCCTCACCGATCTGGTCGAGTTCCTGAAGGTGAAGCCGACGCTCGCCGCTTCGGCGCACGCCATCCCGGCGCCACGGCCGATCCGCGACGGTTTCCACTTCGAGGATGTGTCGTTCCATTACCCGGGCAACGCCCGTCCCGTGCTGGACCGCCTCGACTTCCGCATCTCGCGCGGTGAGCGCATCGCGCTGGTCGGCGAGAACGGCCAGGGCAAGACCACGCTGGTCAAGCTGATCACGCGGCTGTACGACCCGACTGCCGGCCGCGTGCTGCTCGATGGCGTCGACCTGCGCGACTACGACATCGAGGACCTGCACCGCGAGATCGGCGTCATCTTCCAGGACTTCGTCCGCTACGAGATGACGGCCCGGCAGAACGTCGCCGTCGGTCGACTCGAGGCTGGCGATGACGAGTGGCGCATTCGCAAGGCCGCGGGGCGCAGCCTCGCGCACGACGTCATCACGCGGCTGCCCGGCGGTTACGACCAGTTGCTCGGCCGCCGCTTCGAAGGCGGCGTCGACCTCTCGGGCGGCGAGTGGCAGAAGGTCGCGCTGGCGCGGGCGTACCTGCGCGACGCCCAGCTGCTCATCCTCGACGAGCCGACGGCGGCCCTCGACGCGCGCGCCGAACTCGAGGTCTTCGAGCGCTTCGCCGAGCTGACGGCGGGCAAGATGGCCCTCCTCATCTCCCACCGCTTCTCGACCGTGCGCATGGCCGATCGCATCGTCGTGTTGTCCGACGGACGCATCACCGAAGACGGTCACCACGACAGCCTGATCTCCCAGGGCGGGCGCTATGCCCGCATGTTCGAGCTGCAGGCCGCCAGCTACCGCTGAACCTTCCGGAACCCATCACACCCATGCACATGCCCCTGTCGGCCTTCGACCCACGTCTTCCCGCTCGTCACGGCGGCCTCGACCGCGCTCCCGACGCGGACGACCCGTGCGAGGACCTGCAGGTCACCCGGTATGCCGGGTGGATGGCGGCCATCGCGCTGCCTCAGGCGCGGCGGGGGCACGCCAGCGTGCGGCAGATTCGTCGGCGCGCGGCCCGTCTGCGCACGGCGCTCACCGAGGCCATGGCGCGCGAGTACGCGTCGCCCGTGGTGCGCGCGTGGCTGACCGACAACGCGCGGCTGCTGGCGTCTGCCGAGAGCGAGGCGCGCGACTTCCTGTGGAACTCGCACGAGTACCTGTCGATCGCGACGGGCCAGGGCGAGCAGACGCGTGTGGCGGCCATCGCCGCGGCGTACCTCGACGATGCCCACCGCGTGTGCTTCGACGAGGAGAGTTTCGGGGCCTTCGTTCGTGGTGTGCAGGATGCCACCGACCTCGAACTCGGCGAACTGTGGGCGGCCCGCGGCGCGCTCATGCTCGCCCTCCTGGACCGCGTCGTCTCGGGCGCCTCGTCCGAGGACGAGGTGCGCCTGTCGTCGGCCATCGACGGCATTCGCCACGTCGCCGACGCCAACTGGACGCGTCTCTTCGCCGCTTCGAGCGTCGTCGACCTCGTGTTGCGAGCCGATCCCGCCGGCGCGTACGCGTCGATGGACGACAGCAGCCGCGACGCCTACCGGCACGCCATCTCCTACATCGCGCGGCACAGCCGTGCGAGCGAGCGGGAAGTGGCCGAAGCCGCCATCTGCATGGCAGACGACGTCGCGGAGGCGTACTCCTCCGGCGCCGACGGACTCGCCGCGCGCCGCATGCACGTCGGCTACTACCTCGTGGGCGAGGGGCTGCCGGCGCTGGAGTCGCTCGTCGGCCTCCGCGCGCCGTGGCGGCACCGCCTGGCGCGCGCCATCACCGCACGACCCGCCGCGGCGTACCTCGGGGGCATCGGGCTCGGGACGCTGACCATCGTGCTGGCGATTGTCGGCAGCGTCGACCTGCCGGCGCCCGTCTGGGTGGCCTTCCTGTTGTTGCTGCTACCCGCGACCCAGGCGGCCGTCGAACTCGTCAACGCGCTGGTGCCTGTCGCGACGCGTCCCACGGTGCTGCCCAAGCTCGACTTCTCGAAGGGCATTCCCGCCGAGGCGCGGACGATGGTCGCCGTGCCGGCGCTGCTCCTCGACGAGCAGCACGTCCACGAACTGGTCATGGATCTCGAGATTCGCTATCTGGCCAATCGCGATCCCCATCTCCACTTCGCGCTGGTGACCGACTCGGTGGACGCCGGCGATCAGGCGACGGCGGCCCACGAACCCCTGGTGCCGCTCGCCGTGTCGCTGGTCGAGGGGCTGAACGCGCGCTACGGCTCGACGGGACGGACCCCCTTCTACCTCCTGCATCGCCATCGCGTCTACAACGCGGCCGAGGGACGCTGGATGGGGTGGGAGCGCAAGCGCGGCAAGTTGCTCGATCTCAACCGGCTGCTGCGTGGCGGCTTCGACAGCTTCCCGGTCAAGGTCGGCAACCGCGAGGGGCTCGGCAGCATCCGCTACGTCATCACGCTCGACAGCGATACGCAGTTGCCCCGCGATTCGGCCCATCGTCTCGTCGGCGCGCTCGCGCATCCGCTCAATCGCGCGGTCATCGATCCGGCGACACAGCGGGTGGTCGAGGGCTACGGCATCCTGCAGCCGCGCATCGGCATCAGTACGCAGTCGGCCTCGCGCAGCTGGCTGGCCCGGCTCCTGTCGGGACAGACCGGGATCGACACCTACACCCGCGCCGTCTCCGATCCCTACCAGGACCTGTTCGGGGAAGGCAGCTTCACGGGCAAGGGCATCTACGACGTCGATGCCTTCCACGCCGTGCTCGAGCGTCGGTTCCCCGAGAACGCGCTGCTCAGTCACGATCTGATCGAAGGGATCGTGGCGCGCGCCGGCCTCGTCTCGGACATCGAGTTGATCGACGACTACCCGACGCACTTCAGCGCCTACAGCCGCCGCAAGCACCGCTGGATGCGTGGCGACTGGCAGATCCTGCGGTGGTTGCTGCCACGCGTGCCGGATGGGCTCGGCCGCACCGTGCCGAGCCACTTCGATGCGCTCGCGCGCTGGAAGATCCTCGACAACCTGCGCCGCAGCCTGCTCGAACCCGCCTCGCTGCTGCTGCTGCTGGCCGGATGGGTCCTGTGGCCCGACCGTGCGGTGATGTGGACGATGCTCGGCGTGGCGATGCTGCTCCTCCCGATCTACGCGGGCCTCGCGGTGGCCGTCGTGCGCGCCCCCTGGGGACGCCGTGGGTTCGTCCGCTGGCTGGTCGACACCGCGCGGGCCTTCGCGCGCCAGCACCTGCTGATGGTGCTCGGCCTGACCTACCTGCTGCACGACGCGCTGCTGGCCGTCGACGCGGTCGTCCGCTCGCTCTCGCGGGTGTTCATCACGAAGCAGCGCCTGCTCGAGTGGGAGACGGCGGCCGAGACGCGCCAGACGCGTGGACCCAAGCGCCCCGCGGACGTCTATCTCGACTGGTCACCGGCCCTGGCGCTCCTGCTGCTGGGCGGCCTCGCGCTGCTGCGGCCGCAGGCCCTGCTGCCGGCCGCGCCGATCCTGGCGCTCTGGATGGTCGCGCGTCCGCTCGCGGCCTGGCTCAGTCGAGCACCGCGCTCCGGCGTCGGCGCCGTGTCGCCAGACGACGAGCGGTGGCTGCGCACGCAGGCGTGGCGGATGTGGCGCTACTTCAGCGAGCTGAGCACCGAGTCGCGTCACTGGCTGATTCCGGATCACGTGCACGAGGGGGGCGCGGCGGCCGAGCGCCTGTCGCCGACCAACCTCGGCTTCCTGTTCAACGCGCGGGTGGCGGCCGTCCACCTGGGGCAGCTGACCGTGACCGAGTTCGCCCGCGAGACGCGGCGCACGCTCGCGGGGATGGCCGCACTGCCGATGGTGCGTGGTCACGTCCTCAACTGGACCGACGTCGAGACCTGCCGCCCCATGGAGCCGATGTTCGCCTCGACGGTCGACAGCGGCAATCTCGCGGCCAGCCTCTGGACCCTGAAGCAGGCAGCCCTCGCGTTCGCCCGCGAGGCCCCGCCACAGGAGCGTCTCTGGGCCGGCATTCGTGACCTGGCGCGGCTCATGCGCGGCACCGGCGACCCCGGGGCGCAGGCCCTGGCCGAGCGCGTGCTGCGCGGAGATGCCGACTGGGTGGGCGCGCTGCCGGAACTGGAGGCGCTGGCGCGGCGTCATGCGGCCGACGCCGTCGCGCGTTCGCGCCGGAACGACGCCGCCGATGACGCGTCCTGGTGGGCGGTCGAGTTGGCCGAGCGGCTGGCGCACGCTCGCGCCTGGAGCGCGACCGGTCTGACGCCGGCCCTGCGCGTCGACCTGGAGGCCATCGCCAGATCGGAAGAGCG
>NZ_JALHPM010000256.1:0-6852 GCF_022842525.1 Luteitalea sp. | reverse complement strand
CGGCGCGGCGTGGAACGATCGCCTGCGCGCCATCGTGGGCAGCGCCGACGCGGGCGAGCGCCGCGCACGGGCCCTCGAACTGCTGCTGACGCACGGGCAGGCCCCAGATAGCGCGTGGCTGACCACGCTGGCCCGCGATGCGGCTGCCGACGTGCGTGCCGCCGCCGCGCTGCAGCTGGGGCGGCATCGAACGCCGCAGGCGCGGACGGCGCTCGTCGGACTGCTGCGCGACGGCGAGGCCCTGGTTCAGCGTCGCGCCGCCGAGGCGCTGGTCCGGTCGGGTGTCCATCCCCTCGACCCGCCGCCGTTCGATGCGGTCGCCGACGTCCTGCCGCTGCTCGGCCATCCCGACCGCCACCTGCGGTACGCCGCCCGGCAGCTGCTGCGTCGCGTCGACCGCAACCTGTGGCGCGAGGCGGCGCTGGCCGTGACGACGTGGCCGGCGGCCGTCGAGGCCCAGGTCCTGCTGGCGCAGACGGCCACGGTGTCCACCGACATCCCGCCCCTGCTCGATCGACAGCTGGCGCTGCTGCAGACGGGGGTGGCGGGCCAGGATCTGACCGGCCTGCTGCGGGCCGTGCACCTCGGGCTCATCCGCAGCGGGGGCATCCGCCACGCCACGGAGTTCACGGCCCTCGGGACCCACCTGCTCGAGCGGTTCCCCACCGGGACGCCGCTCGTCGATCGCGAGATCGCGCGCACGCTGGCCTACCTCGAGACGCCGGGCGCGCTGGCAGAGATGGTCGCCGTCCTGACCGCGCCCGGGACCCATCGCGACGACCAGATCTTCCTGATGTACTGCCTGCGCACGATGAAGGCCGGCTGGGAGAAGCCGCAGCGCGACGCCGCCGTGAAGTGGTTCCTGACGGCCCAGGAAGAGAAGTGGCGCGGCGGCGCCAGCTTTCCCGGCTACATGCGCGACATGCGGAAGGAGATGCTGACCAATCTGCCGGCCGACGAGCGCCGGATCGCCGAGGAGGACATGGACGCCTACACGCCCCCGCCGGTCATGACCAGCGCCGGGCGGCCGCAGAACCTCGGCGACAACGCCACGCGCCTGTCGTTGCAGGAGCTCCGCGAGTACATGACCCTCGACCCGATGGCCTACACCGGCAAGCCCGAGCGCGGCGCCGCCGTGTTCGAGAAGGCGCTGTGCAGCACCTGTCACCGCCATGGCGACCTCGGCCAGGAGGCTGGACCGGATCTGTCGACCGTCGCGCAGCGGTTCGCCCGCGCCGACCTGCTCGACGCCATCCTGACGCCGTCCAAGGCCATCTCCGAGCAGTGGGCGGCGCTCGAGATCGTCCTGAAGAACAAGCGGGTCGTGGTCGGCGTGATAGTGTCTGAGACGGCGGACACGCTGACCGTGCAACAGGTGGGCGCACCGGTGATCACCGTGCCCGTCAAGGACGTGCAGTCGCGGGCCGTGGCCACCACGTCACCGATGCCCGAGGGACTGCTCAACGCGCTCACGCCCGGGGAGATCAGCGACCTGCTCGCGTTCCTCGAGCGCGCACCCAGCAACTAGCGCCAGGCACTGCAGCCTGGCCGTACCGACAGCGCAAGACCGTGCTCGATCAACTCTTCACTCGCCGCACCTCCCCCCGGTGGCGTGCCTGCTTCTGCCTGCTGGCCTCGCTCGTCGCGATGCCGGTGGCGCCGACGCGCGCGCAGACCATGGCCGCCACGCTCTTCGTCGAGGTCCGCGATCAGAGCGGCGCCTGGCTGCCCGACGTCACCCTGACGCTCACCGACCAGCAGACGGCCCTCATGCGCGAGGGCACCACCTCGTCGTCCGGGCTGCTGGTGATTCCGCTGCTGACGGCCGGCACCTACACGCTGCAGGCCAGCCGCGACGGCTTCAAGACGGAGATCGTGCGCGACATCGGCGTCCAGGCGGGCGTGCGCGGCACGGTCGCCGTGGTGCTCGTGCCCGGTGACGTCACCGAGCAGGTCGTGGTCAGCGCCGACCTGACGACGTTGCGGGCCGGCAGCGGCGCCGTCGGCCAGGTCTTCGAAGGCGAGACGCTGGTCACGGTGCCGGTGTCGGAGCGTGACGTGATCCAGTTCACGTTCCAGGCCCCTGGCGTCGCGCCGCCCTCTCCGGGGTCGCGGCTTTCCACCCAGGGCAACACCGGTCTGAACAACAGCGGCTCGCGGGAAGCGGCCAACAACTTCCTGCTCGATGGCGTGGACAACAACGACCTCTTCCTCAACCGCCTCGTGGTGAATCCGAGCCTCGACGCCGTCAAGGAAGTGTCGATGCTCCAGAGCACCTACGACGCGGAGCATGGCCGCAGCGCCGGTGCCCAGGTCAACGTCGTCATCAAGTCGGGCACGCGCACGCTGCGGGGCTCGGCCTACGAGTACTTCCGCGACGAGGCGCTCGACGCGCGGCCGGCCTTCCTGCCCGAAGGCACCGACAAGCCGTCGCTCGGCAAGCACCAGTTCGGCGGCACGATCGGCGGGCCGGTGGGCCGGTTCCCGTCGTTCTACTTCGTCAACGTCGAGGCCATCCGGGCCAACGAAGCCGACACCCGACTGGCACGCGTGCCGACCGATGCGGAGCGTGCCGGCGACTTCAGCGCGCTCGGGCGGCCGATCATCGATCCGTTCACCCAGCGGCCCTTCCCGGGCAACATCATCCCGGCCTCCCGCATGAGCGCGGCGGGTCTGGCCGCTGCCGATCTCTACCCGCGGGCCAACACGACGGGCAGGTCGGCCAACTACGTGTCGTCGCCAGAGGGACGGCGCGACGCCATCCAGTTCACCATCAAGACCGATCATCACGGGTGGCAGGACAAGCCGTTCCACGTCCGCTACACGTTCGGGCGCGAGGATCGCGACCTGCCGTTCCCGGCCCGGGCCCGCAACCTGCCGACGTTCGGCACCTCGGTGCTCGACCAGGGGCACAACCTCGCCGCCGGCTTCAATCAGGCCATCTCGACCCGCTTCGTCAACGAACTGCGCGTCGGGGTCAATGCGCTCAAGCGCGACAGCCTGCCGACCAACGCCGGCACCGATGCCTTCGCGGCGCTCGGCATCCGCGGGCCGTCGCTGCCCGCGGTGGACCAGGGCTTCCCGACCTTCGTCGTCAGCGGCTACGAGACGCTCGGCGACGACCCGAACCTGCCGGTGCTACGCAGCACGCGTACCCTCCATCTGGCCAACACGCTGACCGCGCAGCTCGGGCGCCACCACCTGAAGACCGGCGGCGAGTTCCGCCACTACCAGTCCGACGGCCTGAACCACCTGTTCGCCCGCGGGCAGGTGACCTTCGCCGGCGCGCTGACCGGTGCGCCGTTCGCCGATCTGCTGCTCGGCTTGCCGACGCTGTCGCTGCTCGGGACCAACGACAACGCGCAGAAGCTGCGGACCTGGTCGGTCAACACGTTCATCCAGGACGACTGGCGCATCAACTCGCGCCTCACCGTCAACCTGGGCCTGCGCTACGAGTTCAACGCACCGCCGGTCGATGCCGACGACCGCATGCGCATCTACGATCGGGCCACCAGCCAGATCGTGCAGGTCGGCACCAACGGCATCCCCCGCTCGGGTATCGCCTCGGACTCCAACAACCTGGCCCCGCGCGTCGGCTTCAACTACGACCTCACCGGCATGGGCACGACGATGCTGCAGGGCGGCTACGGGCTGTTCTACAACGTCGGCACGCTGATCGAGACGTCGGCGCTGTACTTCAACCCGCCCTACTTCGGCATCGGCCTGTACTTCCCGTCGGCCCAGCGCCTGCTCACGCTCGAAGATCCGTTCCCGGGCCAGGGCATCGCCACGCAGCCGACGTACAACTCCCTCGACCAGAACATGCGCACTGCCTACGCGCATCAGACCAGCCTCGGCCTCGAGCGCGCCTGGTCGAAGACGACGGTGGATGCGCGATACGTCGGGTCGTTCGGGCGGCAGTTGGTGCGCAAGCGCAACATCAACCAGGCCCTGCCCGGTGCCGGCCCGTTCCCGCCACGCCGGCCCCTGCCGCAGTACGGCGACATCCTGATGGTGGAGTCCGGGGCCACCTCCGACTACCACGCCCTGCAGGTGGGCGCCGTGCGCCGTGCCGGCAACCGGTTCACGTTCCGCGGTTCCTACACCTGGTCGAAGTCGATGGACGACCAGTCGGCCTTCCTCGCCACCGATGGCAACGACAACACGCCGCAGGACAGCCGCAATCTGGCGGCGGAGTGGAGCCTGTCGGACTTCGACGTCCGCCATCGCGTCGTGTTCACCGGGTCGTACGCCGTGCCGGACCTCGGTGCCGGCGCGCTCGGCCGCGGCTGGCAGGTCGCCGGCGTCGTCTCCGTGCAGTCGGGCCGACCGTTCACGCCGCGCGTCAGCTTCGACAACAGCAACAGCGGCAACACGGGCGGCGGCACGTTCGCCTACGATCGTCCCAACGAGGTCACCGGCTCCACGCCGCCTGCCGGCACGCAGGTGGTCACCTATGACGGGCGGGCCTTTGCCATCGCGCCGCAGTACACCTACGGCAACGCCGGCCGCAACACCCTCATCGGTCCCGGGTACGCGTCGGTCGACGCCGTCCTCTCGCGTCGGCTCGCGCTCGGCGGCACGCGCAATCTCGAGTTGCGCCTCGAGGGCTTCAACCTGTTGAATCGCACCAACCTTCAGCTGCCCGACAGCTTCGTGGACCGACCCACGTTCGGGCAGTCGCTGTCGGCGTTCGCGCGGCGCCAGTTCCAGCTGGCGGCGCGTTTCACGTTCTGAGTTCGTTCGTCTGCTTCGCTCGAGGAGTGTCCATGCGCATCACCCGTTCCCTGTTCGCCCTGGTTCTGATGTTCGCTGCCGGCTACGTGGCCGGCCAGTTCTCCCGCGTCGACGTCGCGGCACAGGGCCAGAAGGTCTACGAGATGCGCACCTACTACACGCATCCCGGCAAACTGCCCGACCTGCAGGCCCGCTTCCGCAACCACACGACCAAGCTGTTCGAGAAGCACGGGATGACCAACATCGGCTACTGGGTGCCGCAGGACGAGCCGGGCCACAGCAACACGCTCATCTACATCGTCGCCCACGCCAACCGCGAACAGGCCATGAAGAACTGGACGGCCTTCGGCGCCGACCCCGAATGGGTCAAGGTGCGCACGGCGTCCGAGGTCAACGGCAAGATCGTCGAGAAGGTGGATCGCGTGTTCATGGACGCCACCGACTACTCCGCCATCAAGTAGGTGCCGCGCGCGTCCCGTCGGGCAGTGGCGCTCGCCGCCACTGCCTACATCCTCGTCGCTCTGGTCTTCTGGTGGCCGCTGCCCGCCCACCTCGCGACGACGACGCTCGAGTATCCCTTCGGCGACCCGCTCCTCAACGCGTGGACGCTCGCGTGGGATGCCGACCGGGCCCTCCACGGGTTCCGCGACTACTGGGACGGCCTCTTCTTCTCTCCGTACGCCGACACGGTGGCGTACTCCGAGCACCTGCTCGGCATCGCCGTGTTCACCGCGCCGCTGCAGTGGCTGACGGGCAATCCAATACTCGTCCTGAACGTCGCGACCGTCGCCTCGACCGTCCTGGTCGGCGTCGGGACCTTCCTGCTGACGCGGGCGCTCACCGGCCGCGCGGATGCGGCCTTCGTGGCCGGCCTGGCCATGGCGTGCTCGCCGTACCGGCTCGCGCACGCCTATCACCTGCAGGTGCTGGTCTCGGGGTGGATGCCGGTGGCGCTGTACGGACTCCACCAGTACCTGGCCACGGCCTCGCGCCGTGCCCTCGCCCTGTTCGTCGTCGCCTTCGTGTTGCAGGGGCTGTCCAACGGCTACTTCCTGTACTTCACGGCAGTGCCGGTGGCGGTGGTGGCGCTGGAGGGACTGTGGCGCAGCCGCCGAGACCTCCGCCGCGTTGTCCCCGGTCTCGTCGTCGCCGCACTGGCCCTGCTCGCGGCCATCCTGCCTGTGGCCGTGGCGTACATGCGTGTGCGCCGCGATCAGGGCTTCACGCGGACGCTGGCCGACATCGCGCTGTATGCGGCCACGCCGGAAGCGTATGCCCACGTCTCGACACGCGCGTGGCTGTGGGGGCAGGTGCTGCCGGTCGGGCGTGAGGAACTGCAACTGTTTCCCGGGCTGGGCGTCGTGCTGCTGGCGGTCGCCGCGGTGGCGCTGGTCTGGCGCCGCGCCGCGCCGGATCGGCGTCACATCGCGCTCTACCTCGGCATCGTCGTGCTGATGGTCGTGCTGTCGTTCGGTCCGCGACCGGTGCTGTGGGGCTGGACGGTGCCGTTCAGCGGCCCGTACACGTGGCTCGTCGCGGTGGTGCCCGGGCTCGATGGCCTGCGGGTGCCAGCCCGGATGGCCACGACGGTGCACCTCGGCCTGGCGGTCCTCGCTGGCTTCGGATTGGCCGCGCTCACATCGACGGCAGGTCCGCAGCGGCGCCGACTGGTGACGACGGTCGCGGCCGTGCTGGTGGCGCTCGAGGGGTACGGCGGACGGCAACCCGTGCAGGCGTTTCCGGACGTCGACATGACCGCGGCGACGCCCGCCTACGTGTGGCTGCAGACGCAGGAGGCCGGGCCCGTGCTCGAGTTGCCCGTCGGTGACGCCGCCATGGCCACCCGGCACTTGTACCGGACGCTCGAGCATGGCCACCGCATCGTCAACGGCTACAGCGGATACGGATCGATCCTGCAGGACTTCGTCGGAGGCCCCCCGTTCACCGAGACGGTCCGGATCGATGGTGCCCTGGAGATGCTGCGGGTGCTGGGGGTGCGCTGGGTCGTGATGCAGCCCGCGCTGTACGAGCATCCCGCGGCCGGCGCGGCCGTGGCCGAGGCGGTCGCGGCGTCGCGGACGCATGTGGCCGAGGTTCGTCGCTTCGGCGCATCGG
>NZ_JALHPM010000255.1:0-6901 GCF_022842525.1 Luteitalea sp. | reverse complement strand
CCCCAGGGCGGCGAGGTCGGCGAGATGGGTGTCGTTCAATCCGTCGGACAGGACCTTGGACCGGAGGCGGTCGCTGTTCCACACGTCGAGGCAGTTCTGGAGGCCGAGCACGTCCACGTCGGCGGACGCCCCGGCAGCTTCGCGGAGATGAGGAGGGATGACCACGCGTCCCTGGGCATCGAATTCGGCCAGCTGGCCCCAGTAGGACGTCGTCATTTCGAAGGATTTGCGGGCCTGGTTCATCTGGGGCACGGCGCGGAGCTTTTCCTCGATCGCTTCCCAGACCTTGAGGGGGTACAGACGGACGAATTCCCCAGTGGGAGACAAGCTGGTCAGGTACAGCCCCGGCCCGAACTCCGCTTCGATGTGCGCACGGAATGCGCTGGGCACCTTGAGGCGCCCCTTGTCATCAATCTTGGTTGAAATGCGTCCGCGGAGCACCACGACTCTCCACTTTGGTCCACTTTGGTCCACGCCGAGAATAGGCACACGGCCTGCGGGTGTCAACTGGTAGTTCTCGGAAACTCCTGAGCCGGAAGGACTTCGCCTTAGTTTCGCCACCCGGCGCGTGCTAGGATGTGCGCCGCTTGGCCCTGACGGTTCTCGTCTGTGAAGCGCAGGTGCCCTTCGTCCGCGGGGGGGCCGAGGCGCTGGTGCGCGAGCTGGTTCGCCAGCTGGAGATGCACGGCTGTCTCGTCGAGCGCGTCAGCGTGCCCTTCAAGTGGTACCCCAAGACCGAGCTCATGGCCCATGCGGCGGCGTGGCGGCTGCTGGACCTGTCCGAGAGCTGCGGACGCCCGATCGACCTGGTCATCCCCACCAAGTTCCCGACCTACTGCGTCCGCCATCCGCGGAAGGTGGCCTGGCTGATGCACCAGTACCGCGCCGCCTACGACCTTTGCGGCACCGAGTACGCCGATTTCGACCATCGGGAAGAGGACACGGCGGTCCGGGAGCGGATCCGCGCGCTCGACCGGGAGATGCTCGGCGAGTGTGCCGCCGTCTACACGATCTCGCGCACGACGTCCGACCGGTTGACCCGCTTCAACGGGGTGCCGTCCACCCCCCTCTACCACCCGTCGCCGCTGGCCCCGAAGCTGCGGCCCGGCCCGTACGGCGACTACTTTCTCTCCGTGGGCCGGCTGGAGACGGTGAAGCGGGTGGAGTTGGCCATCTCGGCGATGGCCCACGTCCCGGCCCCGATGCGTCTGCTCGTGGCCGGTGAGGGCACGTTCCGGCACGGCCTCGAGCGCCGGATCGAGGAGCTGGACCTCGGGGATCGCGTGCGCCTGCTCGGCGCGGTGGACGAGCCGACACTCGTCGAGCTCTACGCCGGGGCACGGGGGGTGGTGTTCGCGCCCTTCGACGAGGACTACGGCTACGTCACGCTCGAAGCGTTCGAGGCGCGCAAGCCGGTGGTCACGGCCACCGACAGCGGCGGCGTGCTCGAGTTCGTCAGCCACGGCGTCAACGGGCTGGTCAGCGAGCCGGACGCGGCGGCCCTGGGCGCCTGCCTCGCCGATCTGGCAGACCGCCCCGACCGCGCCGCCGCCCTTGGTGAGGCGGGGTACGATAGCACCCGCGCGATCTCCTGGGACGGGGTCGTCGCCGCGCTCATCGCCGGTCCGGCGCGACGCGATCCATCGCCCGCTGCCTGACATCGTGGCCGCCCCCGACTCCGTGTCCGTCCTCATCCCGGCCTACAACGAAGGGCCTGTCGTCGGCGAGGTGATCCTCGCCCTCCGGGCCGCGGCCGCGTGGCACGAGATCCTGCTGGTGGACGATGGGTCGTCGGATGACACGGCCGCGTCGGCCGAAGCCGCGGGCGCACGCGTGCTGCGGCACCCCTACAACAAGGGCAACGGGGCCGCGGTGAAGACCGGCATTCGTGCCGCCACGGGTGAGTTCGTCCTCGTGATCGACGGCGACGGGCAGCACAAGCCCGAGGACGCCTGCCGCGTCGTCGACCAGCTCGGCGCCTACGACCTGGTCGTCGGCGCCCGGGCGGGCCACACCCAGGCCACCGGCGTCCGTCGCGCCGGCAATGGGCTGCTCAATGCGTTTGCGACCTACATGACGGGCCGGGAGATTCCCGATCTGACGTCGGGGTTCCGGGGCGCGAGGCGGTCGATCCTGCGCGAGTTCCTCCATCTGATCCCCAACGGCTTCTCGACCCCGACCACGACGACGCTGGCGTTCATCAAGGCAGGCTACAGCGTCGCGTTCCTGCCGATCGAGGCGCGCCAGCGGACCGGCGTCTCGAAGATCCGGCTCGCGCGCGACGGCACCAAGTTCCTGCTGATCATCCTGAAGATCGTCACGATCTTCAGTCCGATGAAGATCTTCCTGCCGGTGAGCGTCAGCTCGTGCCTCCTCGGCCTCCTGTACGGCGCGTGGACGGTGACCGTCTCTGGCCGCATCGCCAACGGCGCCGTCCTGCTGTTGATGCTCTCGGTGCTCGTGTTCCTCGTCGGTCTGGTCTCCGAGCAGATCTCGGCGTTGCGCTTCGAGGGACGCGGATGACGACGCCCCCACGCGTGCTGGTCGTCACCCCGACGTACAACGAGCGCGACAACCTGCCGGTGCTGGTGCGGCAGGTGATCGCGCGTGGCCCCCACTTCTCGATCCTGGTGGTGGACGATGCGTCGCCCGACGGCACGGGGGCCATCGCCGATGCCCTCGCCGCGGAGTTCCCGGGCCGCGTGCAGGTCATGCACCGGACCGGCAAGCGCGGGCTCGGGCGGTCTTACGTCGACGCCCTCTCGCTGGCGGTCACGCAGGACGTCGACATCGTCTGCCAGATGGACGCCGACTTCTCGCACGACCCGCAGTACCTGCCGGCGCTGGTGGAGGGCGTCACTGCCGGGGGCCTCGACCTGGTCATCGGGTCGCGCTACCTGCACGGCGTCAGCGTCGTCAACTGGCCACTCAGCCGCCTGATTCTCAGCACCTTCGCCAACCGGTACGTGCGCTTCATCACCGGGCTGCCGGCCCGCGACTGCACGAGCGGCTACCGCTGCTGGCGGCGCGAGGCCCTCGCCAGGCTGCCGCTCGAGCGGTTCGTCTCGGATGGCTACGCGTTCCTCGTCGAGATGCTGTTCGAGGCCATGGGGGCCGGCTGCCGCATAGGCGAGGTGCCGATCATCTACGTCGAGCGGCGCGAGGGGCAGTCGAAGATGTCGAAGAGCGTGATCCTGGAGTCGGTCTTCGTGCCCTGGCGCCTCGTGGCGCGGCACCCGTCGTGGCGCGGGCGCCGCGGTTGAGGTGTGTGCTAAGGTTGCCTGTTCGGGTATGCCAGACACTCCTGCCAGAACGCCTGCCGGCCTGAGCATCTTCTTCCCGGCCTACAACGACAGCGGCACCATCGCGAGCATGGTGGTGTCGGCGTTGCTGGCCGCGCGTGCGCTCACGCCCGACCACGAGGTCATCGTGTTCAACGACGGCAGCAAGGACAACACGCCGCAGATCCTCGACGAACTGGCGCGGATGTACCCGCAGGTGCGCATCGTCCATCACCCGGTCAATCGCGGCTATGGCGGGGCGTTGCGCAGCGGCTTTGCCGCGGCCACCAAGGACTACGTCTTCTACACCGACGGCGATGCGCAGTACGACCCGTCGGAGGTCACGCTGCTGTGGCAGCGGCTCGGCCCCGACGTGGACCTGGTCAACGGCTACAAGATCGCCCGCTCCGATCCGTTCCACCGCATCGTCATCGGCCGGCTGTACCACCACACGGTGCGGCTGCTGTTCGGGCTCGGCGTGCGTGACGTCGACTGCGACTTCCGCCTGATGCGGCGATCGATCTTCGACACCGTCACGCTGACCAAGAACAGCGGCGTGATCTGCCTGGAGTTGATGAAGAAGATCACCGACGCCGGCTTCCGGATCGCCGAGGTGCCGGTGCACCACTACCACCGGGCCTACGGCAAGTCGCAGTTCTTCAACTTCCGCCGCATCTTCCGTACCGGGATGGACGTGCTGCGGCTCTGGTACGACCTGGTGATCCGCAAGGACCACCCGCCGGCCTCGCAGGCGAAGGGATGACCGACTACCGCGCGTACTACGCCGGACGTCCCGTGATGATCACGGGCGGCCTCGGGTTCATCGGCAGCAACCTGGCGCGGCAGCTGGTCGACCTCGGCGCCGACGTCCTGCTGGTGGACTCGCTGATCCCGGACTACGGCGGCTCGCTCGAGAACATCCGCGGCATCGACGATCGCGTCCGCGTCAACATCGCCGACATCCGTCAGCAGACGACGATGAACTACCTCGTGCAGGGGCGCGAGGTCATCTTCAACCTGGCTGGTCAGGTCAGCCACATCGACAGCATGCGGGATCCGTACACGGATCTCGAGATCAACTGCCGCAGCCAGATGACCGTGCTCGAGGCCTGCCGGCGCAACAACCCCGGCGTGAAGGTCGTCTTCGCCGGCACGCGGCAGATCTACGGCAAGCCGGACTACCTGCCGGTGGACGAGAACCACCTGGTGCGCCCGACCGACATCAACGGCATCAACAAGGCCGCCGGCGAGCAGTATCACCTCGTCTACAACAACGTCTTCGGCGTCCGCGCCTGCTCGCTCCGGCTGACCAACTGCTACGGCCCGCGACAGCTCGTCAAGCACAACCGGCAGGGGTTCGTCGGCTGGTTCATCCGCCGCATCGTCGAGGACCAGGAGATCGAGATCTTCGGTGATGGCCTGCAGATGCGCGACTTCGTCTACGTCGACGACGCGTGCGACGCGTTCCTGCGGGCGGGCGCCATGGATGCGTGCAACGGGCAGGCGTTCAACGTCGGCGGACTCGAGCCGATCAAGCACCGGGACCTCGTCGAGCTGATGATCGAGGTGGCCAACTCGGGCCGGCGGCGCTACGTCGAGTGGCCGGCCGAGAAGAAGGCGATCGACATCGGCAGCTTCTACACCGACTCCACGCGCTTCCGCACGACCGCCGGCTGGGAGCCCGCCGTGACCCTGCGCGAGGGCCTCACGCGCACCATCGCGTTCTACCGCGAACACCTGCAGCGCTACCTCTGATGACTGCTCCGGACGTACGGGTGCCGTTCCTGTCGCTCAAGCCGGGCGACGATGCCGACGCGCTGCGCGGGGCGGTCACCCGCGTCATCGATCGCGGCTGGTTCATCCTCGGGCCTGAGCTCGAGGCGTTCGAGGCCGAGTTCGCGACGGCGGCGGGCGCCGCGCACGCCATCGGCGTGAACACCGGCACCGACGCCATCGCGCTGCTCCTGCGCGGCATGGGCATCGGCCCGGGCGACGAGGTGATCACGGCGCCGCTCTCGGCCGCCTACACGGCGCTGGCGGTGATGATGGCCGGGGCCCGGCCCGTCTTCGCCGACATCGACCCCGAGCGCCACACCATCTCGCCGGCCGCCGTCGAGGCGGCGATCACGTCGCGCACGGCGGCCATCATGCCGGTCCACCTCTACGGCCAGGCCGCGGACATGACGGCCATCGCGGCCATCGCGGCGCGGCACGGGTTGGCGATCGTGGAGGACGCCGCGCAGGCGCATCTGGCCTCGTGCGAGGGACGCCCAGTGGGGTCGTTCGGCGCCGGCGCCGCGTTCAGCTTCTATCCGACCAAGAACCTCGGCGCCCTCGGCGACGGCGGCGCCATCACGGTGCACGACGCCACCCTGGCCGACCGACTCCGCCGCCTGCGCAATGGCGGACAGCGGACGACCTATCAGCACGACGAGTTCGGCGTCAACTCGCGCCTGGACGAGATGCAGGCCGCCATCCTGCGGGAGCGACTGCAGCGGCTGCCCGCCTGGACGCAGCAGCGCCGGGCCCTGGCAGCGCACTACCGGATGCGGCTCGAGGGCGCCCCGGTCCATGTGCCGCGGGAGTTCGACGCCGGCCACGTCTACCACCTGTTCGTCGTCCGCACGGCGCAGCGGGAGGCCTTCCGGGCCCACCTGGCGAGCCAGGGCGTGCAGACGCTGATTCACTACCCGAAGGCCCTGACCCAGCAGCCGGCGATCCAGAGCGAGGCGCCGGCGACCTGTCCCCACGCCGAGCAGGCGGCCAGCGAGGTGTGCTCGCTGCCGTTGTATCCCTCGCTGTCACTGGCTGATGCCGAGCTGGTGGCCTCGGCCGTGATGTCGTTCCGGCCGTAGAGCGCCGACGGACCGTCCTATACTGGAAGCTCGCGCGCCCGGCAGTCGACGGTTTCGATGCCCGTGCCGCGCGTCCAGGTGGTCTCCATGCGCCGACGAGTCCTGCTCGCGGCCGCCGTTCTCGTGGCGGCGGCCCTGCCCGTGTCCGCACAGTCGGTGTCCCTCAGCTTGAAAGACGGCCGAGCCACGCTGATCACGCAGAATGCGACGCCATCGGCCATCCTTGCGGAGTGGGCCCGACTGGGCCAGGTCAAGGTCGTCGATGCCGATCGGATTCCCGGCACGCCGCTGACCCTCCGTCTCGAGAACGTCCCGGAGCGCGAGGCCCTCGACATCGTGCTGCGCGGCGCCGCGGGCTATATCGCCGCTCCGCGCGCCCAGGCGCTGGCCGGCACCCTGTCCCGCTTCGATCGGGTCATCGTCATGGCCGTGTCTCCCGGCGCGGGTGCCGCGACGCGCGCCAGTGCCTCGGCGCGTCCGGCGGCGATGGCCGCCGTCCAGGCCCCGCCGATCCAGGTCGAGGAAGACATGGCCGAGGCCCAGCCCGCCGTGATCGACGAGACCCCGGCACCAGCGCCAGGACCGGAGCAGCCTGCCTCCTCCACCAACTTCGACTACGCCAACCCGCAGCGCTACTTCGCGCAGCGACAGGCCGAACAGCAGGCCGCCGAAGCCGCCCAGCAGCAGCAGGCCCAGCAGCCGTCGGCGACGCCGCTCGGCAACGTCGGGCAGACCAGCGCGCGGCCGGGGTTCGCGCCGCCGCCG
>NZ_JALHPM010000254.1:0-7076 GCF_022842525.1 Luteitalea sp. | reverse complement strand
GGGGCGTCCCGCCCGAGCCGGCGGCAGGGCGCCGGCCGGCCGGGCGGCAAGGGCGGCGCCGGAGGTGCCGAGGCTGCTGATGAAGGCGCGTCTGTTCATGTGTGCGCCCAAGATTGGCAGTCGGCGCCGTGAAGTCAAGCGATTCCTGCGCCGGCACGACGTCGAAGGTTCGCCGTCATCACCGCGGCTTCTGGAATGATGCGCGTGGTCTCAATCGTCCCACTGTGGGACCGTCGCGCGGGCGCGCCACCCCCGCTGATGCACCCCCGCTCATGACCGGTCCGGCTCCTGCCGATTGGCAGGCAGGGCCAGTCATGCATCTCAACGACCTCCTGACACACGCCGTTCGCAGTGGCGCCTCCGACATCCACATCAAGGTGGGCAGCTATCCCATGATGCGGATCGACGGCAGCCTCGTGGTGGCCAACGAAAGTCGCCGCCTCGAGCGCGACGACACCGAGACGATGGCCGCCACCGTGCTCAACGTCGAGCAGCGCAAGTACTTCGTGGCGCACCAGGAGATCGACGCGGCCTACAGCATTCCCGGGCTCGGACGCTTCCGCTGCAACGTCTTCACGCAGCGCGGCACCATCTCGCTGGTCATCCGTGTCATCTCGACCAAGGTCCCGTCGGTCGAGGCGCTGGAACTGCCCGACGTCCTCAAGTCGATTGCCGAGGAGGAACGCGGCCTCGTGCTCGTCACCGGCACCACCGGGTCCGGCAAGAGCACCACGCTGGCCGCGATGATCGACCACATCAACCAGCACCGCTCCTCGCACATCGTCACGGTCGAGGACCCGATCGAGTACCTGCACCGCGACCATCGCTCGATCGTCAATCAGCGCGAGATCAACGTCGACACCAAGTCGTTCGCCCATGCCCTCCGCTCGGCGCTGCGGCAGGACCCCGACGTCATCCTCGTCGGCGAGATGCGCGACCTCGAGACCGTCGAGACCGCCCTGCTCGCGGCCGAGACCGGTCATCTCGTCTTCTCGACGCTGCACACGCTGGACGCCCCCGAGAGCATCAACCGCATCGTCGCCGTCTTCCCGCCGCACCAGCAGCGTCAGGTGCGGTTGCAGCTGGCCAGCGTGCTGCGCGCCGTGGTGTCCCAGCGCCTCCTGCCCCGCGCCGGTGGCGCCGGGCGTGTCGCGGCCGTCGAGGTGATGATCACCACCCCGTTCATCCGGGACTGCGTCGCCGACAAGGACAAGACGCACCTCATTCACGGCTCGATTGCGGCCGGCACGTCGCAGTACGGCATGCAGACCTTCGACCAGCACCTCTTCCTGATGTACAGCCGCGGCATCGTCAGCTACGACGACGCCATGCGGTATGCCTCGAACAAGGACGAGTTCAAGCTGAAGGTGCAGGGCGTGTCGACGACGTCGGACATGGCCCGCGACGAGATGCTGCACGCCTCGATGGGCCGCCCCGGCGCGCCCCCCGAAGTGACGCGATTCGGCACGTAGCATCGATGTCCACCGCCGATCGGCGGTTTCTCTTACCATCGGGGCATGCCTCGCGACGCCCAGCCACCCGACCCGTACGTGTACGGCCTGGCGGCGCTGGGCCGGCGCGAGCTCACCGAACGACAATTGCGGACCCGCCTGGAGCGCCGTGGGTGTGCCGTCGACGACGTCGACGCGGCCATCGCGCGGTTGAAGCGCGAGCGGGTGCTGGACGACCAGCGCTCGGCACGGGCCTTTGCCCGGACCGAAGCCCGCATCAAGCACCGGGGCCCGCTGCGAATCCGGCGCACGCTGGAGTCGATGGGCGTCGACAAGGAGACGGCCCGCAGCGCCACCGACGAGGGATTCGAGGAGCGCTCGGTCGACGAGGCGCTCGAGGCCGCGCTCGCGCGCAAGCTCAGGGGCCCCGTCCTCGACGACCGGCATGCGCAGCGGCTGGTGGGCTACCTGGTCAGACAGGGCTTCGATCTGTCGGCCTCGATCGCCGCGGTGCGCACCTGCCGCCGCGGCAACGAGGCCGAGGAATCGTAGCCGTCACTTCGCCGCGAAGATGAACTTCCGGAAGGCGGCGGGCACGTGGAAGCTCGCGGCGCCGGTGGGCGACCACGCGCGGTTGACCGCCCCCTCCTTCGGCTTCGCCGGGCCGTTGGGCCGCTCGATGCGGAAGGCATTGAATCCCCAGGCCTCACCGGCCGCCGGCGGCAGCGCCACCTTCTCGGGCAGCGGCAGCGACCGGAAGCCGGCCCAGGGCGCGAAGGCCGTCGCGATCCAGCGCTTCGGTGTCCCGTCGGTGTTCTTCTCGTGGCGGACGGCGGTCTCCAGGCCCTCGTGGTTCCAGGTGAGGTCCGACGTCACGGTCGGATGCGGCGCCACCATGCGCACGTCGCAGACGACGTTGGTCGGGCTGATTTCGAGTTCCCAGTAGTCCTTCCCGGCCCAGGCGGGGTCGAGGAAGATCTCGACCACTTCTTCGTCCCACAGGTGATCGTCACGCTGGGTCATGGTGGCCCACGGGGCCGGATCATCGGCGTCCCAGCGCAGATACAGCCCCTCGGGCGCCCAGAGTGCACGCAGCCGCGTCTCGTACGGCGCCGCGCCCCAGGCCAGCACCTCGGCACGTCCCCAGGCGCCATCGTCGGCAGCCAGCAACGCGGCACGGGCGGCGCCAGCGGTGGGCCGGACGGTGTAGCTGGCGTCGGCGGGCAGGGGCGGCTGCGCCGGACGTGCGGCGGCGGGCGTCTGAGCCAGGGCGACACCGGCAGGGCTGGCGAACAGCAGGGCGGCCAGGGCAACGGAACGGGGGCGGAAGCGCATCCGCGGAGTATAGGACGGGATGCGCCCCGCGGCTTACAATGAGCGGCTATGCGTTCGCGCGACATCCGCCGTGGGTTCCTCGAGTTCTTCGAATCAGCCGGGCACAAGCGGGTGGCCAGTGCCTCCCTGGTGCCGGGCGACGACCCGACGTTGCTGTTCACCAACGCCGGGATGAACCAGTTCAAGGACGTCTTCCTCGGCAAGGAGAAGCGCGACTACGCCCGGGCGACGACGACGCAGAAGTGCATGCGCGTCAGCGGCAAGCACAACGACCTCGACAACGTCGGGCCGTCGCCGCGGCATCACACGTTCTTCGAGATGCTGGGTAACTTCTCGTTCGGTGACTACTTCAAGGGCGAGGCCATCCCCTACGCGTGGCACCTGCTGACGGCCGTCTGGCAGATCCCCCCCGAGCGCCTCTACGCCACCATCTTCATGGGCGAGCCCGGCGTGCCGCGCGACGACGAAGCCTACGATCTGTGGCGCAAGTTCCTGCCCGCCGATCGCATCGGCGAGCTCGGCGCCGAGGACAACTTCTGGCAGATGGGCGACACCGGCCCCTGCGGACGCTGCTCCGAGATCTACTACCTGAAGGACGACGGTTCCATGATGGAGATCTGGAACAACGTCTTCATGGAGTTCGATCGGCAGCCGGGCGGCGCCCTCGATCCCCTGCCGGCGCGGTCGATCGACACCGGCATGGGCCTCGAGCGCGTGACCGCCGTCCTGCAGGGCGTCGAGAGCAACTACGACACGGACCTGTTCCAGCCCCTGCTGCAGGACGTCGCGACGATGTGTGGCCAGCCGTAC
Organism: Luteitalea sp.; assembly: GCF_022842525.1. NCBI lineage: Bacteria > Pseudomonadati > Acidobacteriota > Vicinamibacteria > Vicinamibacterales > Vicinamibacteraceae > Luteitalea > Luteitalea sp. The sequence continues at coordinate 3,480 of NZ_JALHPM010000254.1, read as the reverse complement.
ACGCGCACCGACGCGGCGAGCACGTCGATGCGCGTCATCGCCGACCACATGCGGGCCAGCACGTTCCTCATCGCCGACGGTGTCATCCCGAGCAACGAGTGGCGCGGCTACGTGCTGCGCAAGATCATGCGGCGCGCGATGCGCCACGGCAAGAAGCTCGGCATCACCGAGCCGTTCATGCACGCGCTGGCCGACCGCGTCGTCTCCGAGATGGGCGATGCGTACCCCGAACTGCGTGCCAACCGCGACAGCGTCGTCAAGGTGATCCGGTCCGAGGAAGAGCGCTTCGACGCCGTGCTGTCGGCCGGTCTGGGCCGCCTCGAACAGGTGCTGGACCGCGCCGCCGCGTCGGCGAGCAAGGTCGTGCCCGGCGACGAGATGTTCCGGCTCTACGACTCCCTCGGCCTGCCGCTCGACTTCATCGAGGACCTGGCCGGCGAACGGCAACTGGCCGTCGATCGGGCCGGGTACGACGCCGCCATGGAGGCCCAGCGCGAACGCGCCCGCGCCGGCAGCCACTTCGAGGTGACACGGGCCCAGGGCTTCACCGTCAGCGGGACGGGCACGCAGGCCGCGCTCGACGTCATCGGCGATCGCTTCGAGGGCTACGACCTCACCGAGGTCTCGGACGCGAAGATCGTGGCGCTGTTCGACGCCGATCGACGTGAAGTGCCGGCCCTGGACACGGGCGCGACCGGCTTCGTCGTGCTCGACCGCACGCCGTTCTACGTCGAGAGTGGCGGCCAGGTCTCCGACGTCGGCACCCTGACCACCGAGGACGGGGCCGCGACCGTGCAGGCGATGTCCCGCCTCGTCGCGGGCGGGCCGCGCGTGCACCACGTGACGATCGATCGCGGAATCCTGCGCGCCAGCCAGCACGTCTCGGCTCGCGTCGACCTGCCGCGTCGCACTGCCATCCGCCGGAATCACACGGCCACGCACCTGCTGCATGCGGCCTTGCGCCAGACCCTCGGCCCGCATGTGAAGCAGGCCGGCTCGCTCGTCGCGCCCGACCGCCTGCGCTTCGACTTCGTGCACACCGGCACGATTGCCGCCAGCGACCTCGACGCCATCGAGCGGCTCGTCAACACCCAGGTCATGCGCAACACCAACGTGCAGACGACGCTGCGTCGGACCGATGAGGCGATGGCGTTGGGCGCCATGGCGCTGTTCGGCGAGAAGTACGGTGACACGGTCCGCGTGGTCGACATCCCGGGCTACAGCCTCGAGTTGTGCGGCGGCACTCACTGCCGCGCCACCGGCGACATCGGCATCTTCACGATCGTCTCGGAGAGCGGCGTCGCGGCCGGCGTCCGCCGGATCGAGGCCGTGACCGGGGACGGCGCCCTCGCGCTCCTGCAGGACGAGCGCCGCCAGTTGCAGGCGGTCTCGACCGAACTGCACGCCGCACCCGCCGACGCCGCGGAGACCGCTGGCAAACTGCAGGCCGAGATCAAGCGCCTGACCCGGGCACTGCACGAGGCGAAGGTGAAGGCTGCCCTGGGCGCCGGGGACGCCTCGTCCGGGCAGCAGACGCACGAGGTCGCGGGCGTGAAGGTGGTGACCCGTCGCGTGGACGGCGTGGACCGCACCGCGCTGCGAGAACTCGCCGACCAGATCAAGGCCGGACTCGGATCGGGCGTGGTCGTGCTCGCGGCCAACGCCGAGGGCAAGGTCAGTTTCGTCGTCTCGGTGACGAGTGACCTGACCGCGCGCGTGAAGGCCGGCGACATGGTCAAGCGCCTGGGGCCCATCGTCGGAGGCGGCGGCGGAGGACGGCCCGACTTCGCCGAGGCGGGGGGCAAGCAGCCGGAGCAGATCGACGCGCTCCTGACGGCGGCGCCTCAGGCCGTGCAGGACGCCCTGGCAGCGACGGCCCGCTGACAGGATCGTCAGGGCAGCGACGCGCCGCGCACCCGGACGCGGCAGTTTTTGCCCTGGCGTCGCCCGAAGAGGCCTGAAATGGGCCATTCGCGGTCGGGATCGAGTCTTGCCCTGCCATGCCGATGTGAAGGGCATGGTTCTCCGCGCATGTGTGTCGACGCTGGCCGTGGTGCTCGGCCTCGCCGTCTCCCCGGTCTCCGCGCAGATCTACGTCAGCCGCGATGCGGCGGGCACGATCGTGCTGTCCGACCAGCCCGTGGCCGGTAGCGGGGTCAGCACGTACGCCGTGCGCAACGCGTCCGGGGTCCGCACCACCCGGAGCGTCCGCGGCGACGTCGAGGGCCTGTACGACGAGGCCATCGAGTCCGCCTCGGCGACCCATGGGGTGCGTCCCGAACTGGTCCGCGCCGTCATCCAGGTCGAATCGGGATTCAATCCGCGGGCCCGCTCACACAAGGGGGCCATGGGGTTGATGCAGTTGATGCCGGCCACCGCGGCGGACCTCGGGGTGGACAACCCCTGGGATCCGGTCCAGAACATCCACGGCGGGGTCGCCTACCTCGGGTCGTTGATCCGGGAATTCGGCGACGAGGTGCTCGCGCTGGCGGCCTACAATGCCGGCCCCGGCGCGGTGAACCGGTACGGACAGCGCGTCCCGCCATTCCGCGAGACACGCGACTACGTCCAGAAGATCACGAAGCGGTCCGAAACGATGCCCGTGGCCCGATCGGGCGGCGGCACCGTCATCTACAAGGTGCTCGAAGAGGTGGATGGCCAGCCGCAGTGGCGCCTGACCAACACCCGGCCGACCACCGGCACCTACGAAGTCATCCGCTGACTCAGCGGTCGATCACCGTCTGCAGTCGGTCAATCGCTTCCTTGGCCTCCTTCAGGCCGAGCCCCGTGACCTCGCGATACCGCTTGATGGCCGGGATCAGCTGACCGTCCCGCACCGCCCGCACGATCTCGCCCGCTGCCGCCTCGTCGCCCGGGGCCGGGGCACGCACCTGTCGAATGGCGGCGAGCGCCACCGCCTCCGCGGACCCGGCGGCCGCGGCCACGCCCAGGCCACCGGCGGACCTTGCCTGCTGCAGGACGTCGGCCGTGGACAGTCCCCTCCCCGCCTCGAGCGCGCCGATGCGGCGACGCAGGTCGTCCTCGCGGACCATGCGGCGACGCAGCACCCAGACGGCCAGCAGCACCATCACGGCGACGTCGACGATGACGATGAGCAGCAGGGTGCGAGACATGTCAGGGCTGCCGCGGCTGGCGGGCGTTGAGGGCGTCCCGGAATTCGAGGCGCAGGGCGGCGACGTCCGCGCGCTCCAGGCGCAGCACGCTGGCGATGCGGCTGATCTCGGTCTCCTCGACCGTCGCGATGCCGTGCTGGGCCGACACCGCGAAGAGCGCGCGCAGCAACTGCAGTTTCTCGTCGCGTGTGGCCAGCAGCTCGAACTCGCGGGCGACCTGATAGTCCTCGGCGGCACCATGACTGCCGGTGGCGTCCACCGCGAGTTGCACCATGCGCTGCGCCTGCTCGGCCGAGACATCGGCCTCGGTCGCCAGTCGGGCCTCCATGACGGCCCGCTCCTCTGC
>NZ_JALHPM010000253.1:0-7107 GCF_022842525.1 Luteitalea sp. | reverse complement strand
CCCGGCTGCCGTTCCCGCCGCCGAGGCGCCCGCCACGCCCGCGCCCACGGTGCCGGCCGTGCCGGCCGCGCTGCCCATGGCCGGGCCCACGGGGATGGTCTTCCACGCCATCAAGGCCGACAAGACCGCCGACTTCGAGTCCGTGATGACCCGGCTGCGCGATCTGCTGGCCGCGAGCGCCACCGAGACGCGCCGCCAGCAGGGGGCCGGGTGGCGTGTCTTCCGGCAGGCCACGCCGCTCGGTGACGGCAGCGTGCTGTACATCTCGTTCCTCGAGCCCGTGGTGGCCAATGCCGAGTACGACGTGCCGCGCCTCCTCGCCGAGGCGGCACCCACGGAGGCGGCGCAGCTCTACGAGCAGTTCCGCGACGCGCACGTCCAGCCCACCGTCCAGGCCTCGAACCTCACCATCGTCATCGCGCCCGGCGCCGCCGCTCCGGCGGGCGCGGCCACCGCGCCGCCGGCGCCCAGGCCATGACCGCGGGGCTGGTGTGGCTGTGCGCACTCGGGCTGTCGGCGCAGGCGTCCGCGACAGGGACCAGTCCCGCGACGCCGGCCGCCGTCCAGGCGCCCGCGGCCGCCGCCACGAGCACCGCGGGCGATGTCTGGTTGGTGATTTACAGCGTCCTGCCCGGCCGCACGGCCGAGTTCGAAGCGGTGGCGCGGCAGGTCCGGGAGGCGATGACCAGGAGTCCCCAGGAGGTCCGCCAGGCGCAGGCCCGCGACTTGCGCATCCACCGGTCGGCGTTGCCCAACGTGGACGGCAAGGTCATGTACTTCCTCCAGATTCCAGCGCTGACCGGCGATGCCGACCGTTCGGGCTTCGACGTCCTGATCGATGCGCTCCTGCCGGCGCAGGCCACGGCGCTGAAGCTGCAGTTGACGGGCAGCCTCGACCCCACCAACCCGTCCGGCAACACCTACCTGGTCAATCTCAGGGACTGAGCGTCCACGGCCCGGGCCGCCACGTGGCCGACGCTAGAAGGCGAGCGTCAGGCCGGCTGAGAGCCGCTGGGGATTGGGCGACCGTGCGTCGCGCAGCTTGAAGATCCTGTAGTCGAGGCGCAGCTTCAGCGGACCCGCCAGCGAGATCTTGGCGCCACCCCCCACCGCGACATGCACGTCGGTCTGCTGGGAGGCCACGTCCAGGCGTTCGCGGTAGAGTCCCGCGCCGGCAATGGCATAGAACTGCACGCCGTTGATGGGCACCGGGTTCTGCACGTAGACGCTGCCCGTCCCCGAGGCGATCGACGGCGCCAGATCCTCGAGGCGTTCGCTCGTCCGGGCAATCTCGACCTCCCACCCGACAATCAGCAGACCGAAGCCGAGTCCGATCCCGGTCGTCGGCCGGATGGCCGGCGCGTTCTGCAAGCCGGCGAAGATGGTCAGGTCTGCCCGCGCGGGCCAGGACGAGCCGAGCAGCAGGAGGAGAACGAGCAGGGCGCGACGCGCAGCGGACGGCATGGGGCATTATGCAAGAACGCCATGGACCTGCACCTCACCGACGACCAGCGGTTGTTGCGCGACAGCGTCCGCGAGTTCGCGGAGCGCGAGATCCGGCCCCACGTCATGACCTGGGACGAGGCGCAGCACTTCCCGATGACGCTGTTGCCCGCGCTGGCCGACCTCGGCCTGATGGGGATTCAGTTTCCGGAAGCGGTGGGCGGGGCAGGCATGTCGGCCGTCGACTACTGTCTCTGCATCGAGGAACTGGCGCGCGTCGATCCCGCGATCGCGCTGAGCGTCGCGGCGCACAACGGGCTCGCCGCCGCCCACCTCCACATGTTCGGCACTCCGGCACAGCAGCAGCGGTTCCTCGTGCCACTGGCCACAGGGCAGGTCCTCGGGGCGTGGGGCCTGACCGAACCGACGGCCGGCAGCGACGCCGCGGGGACCCGCACCGTGGCCCGTCGCGACGAGGCGGGCTGGGTCATCGACGGGGCCAAGACCTTCATCACGCACGGCAACATCGCCGGCGTGCTGGTGGCGATGGCGGTCACCGACCGCTCGCGCGGCAATCGGGGCATCTCGGCGTTCGTGGTGGAAGCCGGCACGCCCGGCATGCGTGCCGGGCGCAAGGAGAACAAACTCGGCATGCGCGCCAGCGAGACCAGCGAGGTCATCTTCGAGAGCTGCCGGGTGCCGGCCGACGCACTGCTCGGCGAGGAAGGTCAGGGGTTCATCAACACGCTGCAGGTGCTCGATGCGGGGCGCATCGGCATCGCGGCCCTGTCGGTCGGCCTGGCGCAGGGGGCGTGGGAGGCGGCTCGGGCGTACGCGCTGCAGCGCGAGCAGTTCGGCCAGCCCATCGCGTCGTTCCAGGGCATTCGCTGGAAGCTCGCCGATCTGGCGACCCGGATCGCGGCCGCGCGCCTGCTGACGTATCGGGCCGCCGCCCTCAAGGACGAGGGCGTGCGCACCACCCGCGAGTCGTCGATGGCCAAGTTGTACGCGAGCGAGGTGGCCGTCCGCGCCGCCGAGGAGTGCGTGCAGATTCACGGGGGCTACGGCTTCGTGAAGGACTACCCGGCGGAGAAATACTTCCGCGACGTCAAGCTGCTCACCATCGGCGAAGGCACGAGCGAGGTGCAGCGGCTCGTCATCGCCCGGCAGTTGCTGGCATGACCATCGAGGCACTCGCCGCACGCGTCCGCGCCGGCGAGCCGCGGGCGCTCGCGCGTGCCCTGTCCGTGGTCGAGGACGAGACACCGCAGGCCAGCGCCCTCGTCGGCGCGTTGTACCCCCACACCGGGCACGGCGCCATCGTCGGACTCACCGGGGCGCCCGGCGCCGGCAAGAGCACGCTCGTCGACCGCCTCGCCCTGGGCTGGTGCGCACGCCAGCGGCGCGTCGCGATCCTCGCCGTCGATCCGACCAGTCCCTTCACCGGCGGGGCCCTGCTGGGAGACCGCGTCCGCATGCAGCACGCGGGCGACGGCGGCGTGTTCATCCGCAGCATGGCCACCCGCGGCCATCTCGGCGGCCTGGCGCGAACGACGGCCGATGCCGCCATCGTGCTCGAGGCGGCGGGCTACGACCTCGTGATCGTCGAGACGGTCGGCGTCGGGCAGGACGAAGTCGAGATCGTCCGCACCGCCGACGTCTCCCTCGTGGTCGTGGTCCCGGGGATGGGCGACGACGTGCAGGCGCTCAAGGCCGGGCTCATGGAGATTGCCGACATCTACGTGGTCAACAAGGCCGACCGCGACGGTGCCGACCGGGCGGCGGCGGCCATCGACGGGCTGCTGTCGCTGCAGCCGGTCGCCGCCGAGGCGTGGCGACCGCCCGTGCTCCGGACCGAGGCCACCAGTGGCGCCGGGGTCGAGGCGGTGATCGACGCCACCGAGGCGTTCCTGGCCCGCACGGCCCCCCTCGTCGAGACCCGTCGTCGCCAACGTGCCGCGGCCCGCGTGCGCGACCTGGCCCTGCGGCAGGTCTGGGGCCATCTGGAACGGGAGGCGCTGGGCCCCGGGGGATTCGAGGCGCTGATCGACCGCGTGGCCGCCCGCGAGATCGACGCCCACGCTGCGGCACGCGCGCTGACCGCACGCCTGCTCGAGGGGCGCTGACCGGCGTCGGTCGGCTTGCCAAGACCGCCGCCCGGCCCGCATCATGACGTGTTTGTCGGCGCCGAGGCGCGCCGCCGATCGTGGCGGCCGGTGTCCACGCTGATTCCCGTACCTGCACTTATGTCCATCCAGATTGGCATCATCGGCGGCAGCGGCCTGTACGACATGGCCGAGCTCACCGACCGGCACGAGATCTCCATCGATACGCCCTTCGGCGCGCCCTCGGGCCCCTACGTGACGGGCACCCTGGCCGGCACTCGTGTCGCGTTCCTGGCGCGACATGGGGTGGGGCATCGACTGACCCCGTCGGAGCTGAACTTCCGGGCCAACATCTACGGGTTCAAGACGCTCGGCGTGCAGCGCCTGCTGTCGGCCAGCGCCGTCGGATCGCTGCGCGAGGACCTGGCCCCGCTCGACCTGGTGATCCCCGACCAGTTCATCGACCGCACGCGCGGCCGCATCGGGACCTTCTTCGGTGACGGCCTCGTCGGTCACATCGCCTTTGCCGATCCCGTCTGCGGTCATCTCGCCCAGGTGGCCTACGAGTCCGCGGTGCAGGCCGGCGCCCGGGTCCACAAGGGCGGCACCTACGTCTGCATGGAGGGGCCGGCGTTCTCGACGCGCGCCGAGTCGCACCTGTACCGCTCCTGGGGCGCGCACATCATCGGCATGACGAATCTGCAGGAGGCCAAGCTCGCGCGCGAGGCCGAAATCTGCTACGCCACCATCGCGCTGGTCACCGACTACGACTGCTGGCATCCGGACCACGACCACGTCACCGTGGAGATGGTCATCGCCAACCTGACCCAGAACGCCCGGACGGCACAGCAGGTCATCGCCGGTGCCGTCGCGACCCTCGCGGCGGCGCCCCGCACGTGCGGCTGCGGCCAGGCACTCGCGACGGCCATCATCACGCGCCCGGACATCGTGCCCGAGGAGACGCGCCAGAAGCTGGCGCCGATCATGGGCAAGTACCTCGATTCCTGACGTCGGTCGTCGTTCGGCCTTCGTGCCTCCGCCGCTGGCCGACTCCCGACTCCCGACTCCCGACTCCCGATTCCCGATTCCCGATTCCCGATTCCCGGTTCCCGTTTCCCTACCCCATGCCACGCCACATCGTCACCGGCTCCATCGCCTTCGACTACCTCATGACGTTCCCCGGAATGTTCACCGAACTGCTGCTCCCCGAGCACCTGCAGCGTCTGAGCCTCAGTTTTCTCGTCGACGAGATGGAGAAGCGGCGCGGCGGATGCGCGCCGAACATCGCCTACACGCTCGCCCTGCTCGGCGAGCGGCCGGTGCTGATGGGGACGGCGGGCCAGGACTTCTCGGACTATCGGGCCTGGCTCGAGGCCGCCAACGTCGACACGTCGCTGGTGCACGAGGTCGCCGACAAGTTCACGGCCTCGTTCTTCTGCAGCACGGACACGCAGAACAACCAGATCGCGTCGTTCTACACCGGGGCGATGGCCTCGGCCGACGAGTTGTCGTTCCGCACGGCCGGTGCGGCCGACCTCGTGATCATCTCGCCCAATGACCCGAAGGCGATGGTGCAGTACGCCGAGGAGTGCCGTGCGCTCGGGCTGCGCTATATCTTCGACCCCGGCCAGCAGTGCGCGCGGATGGATGGCCCCGAGCTGGCCGCCGGCCTCGTCGGCGCCAACATCGTGATCTGCAACGACTACGAGTACGAGCTGATTCGCGAGAAGACCGGCCTCGACGTCGATGCCCTCCTCGACAAGTCCGAAGCCGTGATCATCACGCGGGGAGAGAAGGGGTCCTCGATCCATCTCGAGGGGCGCCGCATCGACGTGCCCGTGGCGCCGGAGCGCCGCATCGCCGATCCCACCGGCGTCGGCGACGCCTACCGCGGCGGCCTCATGAAGGGGCTCGCCCTGGGCGCCGATTGGGAGACCGCCGGACGGCTGGGCAGCGTGGCGGCCACCTACTGCCTCGAGCACGTGGGCGGCCAGAGCCACGCCTACAGTCACGACGAGTTCCGCGAGCGCTACGTCGAGGCGTTCGGGGGCTCGTGCCCGTTCTGAGTTGACGATGAGGGGGCGGCCACGCGGGCTGCGTCTGGCACTGGCGCTGGTCGCGATCGGGTGGGTCGCCCTGTTGCTGCTCGCCCCGCGGTGGGCGAGTGCCCAGCCGGACGGGGCCGCCAGACGGACGGCGGCCACCGTGGCGGTGCTGGTGCGGCTCGCGGGCGCGCAGATCTGCCATCAGCGCCCGGAGCGGTCGTTCCACCTGCATGGCCGGCCGCTCGCCGTCTGCGGCCGCTGCACCGGCCTCTACGTCGCGGGTGCGCTCGGTCTGCTCGCCGCTACCCGTGGGGGGCGCCGCCGAGGGCGCGGCGCCGTCGCCACCCCGATGGGCGCATGGTGGCCTTCGTCGTTCGACCCGCGCATGCGCTGGCTCGCCCTGGCCGCGCTGCCGACGGCCATGACGTGGGGCCTCGAAATGGCCGGTCTCTGGAATCCCGGCACGCCCCTGCGCGCGCTGGCGGCCCTGCCGCTGGGCCTGGTCGCCGGGTGGCTGGCCGGTCGAGCACTCCCGGAGTGATGACGAACGCCTCCCGCCCGCTTCCCGGTTCCCGCCGAGATCGACTTGCTACACTAGGCGCCCAGATGCCCGCGCGTTCCCCGTCCTCGCCGTTTCCTGACCTGCCGCCGCTCGCCTTGTGTGCGATCGGCTGGTTCGTGCCCGGCGCGGCGCACCTCTGGCTGGGGCGACGCGACAAGGCCCTGGTCTTTCTCGTCGTGCTCGTGGCGTTGTTCGCCGCCGGGCTCTGGCTCGACGGACGCATCTTTCCCGTCACGCCGCAGGAGCCGCTCGTGGCGCTGGCGGCGCTGGCCAACATCGGGATCGGCGTGCCGTACTTCGTGGCGTGGGCGCTCGGTCTCGGCGCGGGCAACGTCGTCGCGAGCAGTTACGAGTACGCGAACACGTACCTGATCGTCGCGGGCCTGCTCAATGCGCTCGTCGTGCTCGACGCGTACGACATCGCGGTGGGGCGGAAGGCGTGATGACCAGCCACTTCCTGCTCCTCGTGTTCTTCGCGGTCTGTGTCGCCACGGTGATGGCCGTGCTCCAGAAGGACGACCGCGCCGGGCAGGTGCGGCTGGCCCTGTACATCGCCGGCGGCTTCATCGGCGCGGCGCTGGTGCTCGGCTGGGTGATGTACCCGCTGCCGCTGTGACGGCGGCTCGACGCGCCTGGCTCGGCTGGGGACCGGCCGTGCTCTGGGGCGCCCTGCTGTTCATCCTGTCCTCCCAGCCCGCGCTCCCCAGTCCGCCCGGGGTCAACGACAAGCAGGCCCACGCGGCCGCCTACGGCGTGCTCGCCCTGTTGTGCCTGATGGGGCTGACCGGTTGGCGTTGGCGCCGCGTGGCAGGCGCCAGCGTGCTCGCCGCGTTCGCCCTCGCGGTGCTGTATGGCATCTCCGACGAGATCCATCAGGCCTTCGTGCCTGGCCGCACGCCCGACGTGGCCGACGTCGCGGCCGACGCCGCCGGCGCCGCGCTCGCCCTGGCCG
>NZ_JALHPM010000252.1:0-7211 GCF_022842525.1 Luteitalea sp. | reverse complement strand
GCGTCACACGCGGTCCTGCGCACTGGCCGCGCCATGCACCTCAGCGCCGGCGACCGTGGCGCCCATCCCGCCAGCCCGGAGGTCGAGCGCGCCTTCGGTTCGGGCGAGTGGATCGGCGTGCCGCTGCACGACGACCGCCGCACGCCCATCGGCGTCCTGCAGGTCGCGTCGCTGCCCGGCCAGACCTTCCGGCCTGACGACGCCGAGACGCTGGCGATGCTGGCGCAGGCCGCATCCGTCGCCCTCGCGCTCGAGCGCTCGCGCCAGCAGCTCGAAGCCACCAACGCCGATCTCGCGCACACCAATCGCGAGAACGAGCTCTTCGTCTACAGCGTGTCGCACGACCTGCGATCGCCGCTCGTCAATCTCGAAGGCTTCAGCCGCGAACTGGGCCTCGCCGCCGATCAGCTGCGCCAGCTCCTCGACTCGCCGGAGGTGCCAGACCACCTCCGCCAACGCGCACGCCTCGTACTCGACGGCGACGTGGCCGAGTCGACCCACTACATCGGCGTCGCCGTCTCGCGCCTGGCCGCCATCATCGACGGCCTGCTCCGCCTGTCGCGCGCCGGCCGTGTCGAGTACCGTCCTCAGCCGCTCGACCTTTCGGTGATCGTGGAGCGCGTCATCGACGCGATGCGCGCCACGCTGACGGCGGCCGGTGGCGAGATTCGGCACGCGACGCTGCCCGTCGTCACCGGCGATGCGCTGGCCGTGGAGCAACTGTTCGCCAATCTCATCGGCAACGCCCTCGCCTACGCCCGTCCAGGGGTCCCGCCCCGCGTCGAGATCGCCGCAGCCGACGACCTCGCCCGCAGTCCGCGCTTCACCGTCGTGCGCATCTCCGACAACGGCCTCGGCATTCCGGCGCCACACCTCGACCAGGTCTTCCAGCCGCTGCAGCGGCTGCATCCCGGCGTCGGACGTGGCGAAGGCATGGGCCTGGCCATCGTCAAGCGCATCGTCGAGCGGCATGACGGGCGTGTCTGGGTGCGCTCGGAGGTGGGTGTCGGCACCACGTTCCATGTCGAGTTGCCACGCGAGTCCCCGGAGGCATCCAGCCATGCGGCGTAACGCACTGACCATCCTGCTGGCCGAAGACGACGACGGGCATGCGGTGCTGGTGGAACGGCACCTGCGTCGTGCCGGGGTGAACGCGGCGATCACGCGCACCTACGACGGCCAGGACGCGCTGGACTTCGTGCGCGGCGAAGGCACGCACGACGGGCGGACGCCCGGAGGACCGCTGCTCGTGCTGCTCGACATCCGCATGCCCAGGGTCGACGGTGTCGAGGTGCTGCGTCGTCTCAAGGCCTCGCCGCGCACCAGCGGCATCCCCGTCCTCATGCTGACCACCTCCGACAATCCGCGGGAGGTGGCCCGCTGCTACGAGCTCGGCTGCAGTCTCTACGTGACCAAGCCAGTGGCCTCCGATGCCATCGCCGACGTGCTGCACCGGCTCGGACACTTCCTGGCGGTCGTCACGGTGGCCGATGAAGCCACGGTGCGTGTCGGAAGCGGCCCCGCATGAGGCGGCAGCAGGGGCGCATCCTGATCGTTGAGGACGACCAGGGCGTCGCACGGCTGGAGCGCCTGCATCTGGAGCGCGCCGGCTTCTCGGTGGTCACCGCCGCCACCCACGCCGACGCCCTCGAGCACATCGCGCAGGAGCGCTTCGCCCTCATGCTCCTCGACTACCACCTGCCGGGCGAGGTCGATGGGCTGCGCTTCCACGAACAGCTCGAAGCCTCGGGTGAACGTCTGCCCGTCATCATCGTCACCGGCCGGAGCGACGAGGGGACGGCGATTCGCGCCCTGCGTGCCGGCGTTCGCGACTTCGTCACCAAGAGTGCGGCCTACATCGACTACCTGCCCGAAGCGGTGGCGCGCGTGCTGGCGCAGGTGCGCACCGAGCAGCAGCTCGCCGAGTCCGAAGCGCGACTGGCCACGCTCATCGCCTCCGCGGAGGACGCCTTTCTCGTGGCCGACCCTGACGGCCGCGTCACGATGGTCAACCCGGCCGCGTCACGCGCGTTCGGGATCGCGGCGGCCGATGCGATCGGCCTGCCGCTCACGACGTTCTGCTCCTGGCACGTCACCGACGACGGTCATGTCCTCGAGCCGGAGGGGCGCCGTGCAGACGGATCGACCTTTCCGATCGAAGGCACCGTGTCGCCGGTACGCTTCCCCGATCGCGAGTTCCTGACGGTCATCCTCCGCGACGTCAGCGCGCGCCGCGCCGCCGACGAGCGCCACCGGAAGCTCGAATCGCAGCTCCTCCATGCCCAGCGCATGGATGCCATCGGACGGCTGGCCGGCGGAGTGGCGCACGACTTCAACAATCTGCTCACGGTCATCGCCGGCTACACCGAGTTGCTCCTGCAGCAGATCCCGCCGGGGCACGAGTGGCGCGACGCCGTGACGACCATTCGTGACACGGGGCAGCGCGCCGCGTCGCTCACGGCACAACTGCTCACGTTCAGCCGCGGGCAGGTCGTCGCCGCCTCGCACCTCGACCTGAACGCCATCGTCGGCGACTTCGCGCGCATGCTGCGACGGCTGATCGGCGACGACGTCACGATGGTGCTCCGGCTGTCGGCCGACCCCAGTCCGGTGGTGGCCGATCCGCGGCAGATCGAACAGGTCGTGATGAACCTCGTGGTCAATGCCCGCGACGCGATGCCGCACGGGGGCACGCTGGTCGTCGAGACCGATCACGTCACGCTCGGCGACGAAGGACTGCCGCCGCCAGGGGCCATCGCTCCGGGTCCGTACGTGCGTCTCTCCGTGAGCGACACGGGCGTCGGGATGTCGGACGACGTGTTGTCGCGCATCTTCGATCCCTTCTTCACCACCAAGCCGCCGGGCAAGGGCACCGGGCTCGGGCTCTCCACCGTCTACGGGATCGTCCGGCAGGCGGGCGGGCACGTGGACGTCTACAGCGAGGTGGGGCAGGGCACGGTCTTCAAGGTCTACCTGCCGAAGGACACCGAGCCAGCCGGGGCCGCGACCGACAGCGGCGTCGTGGTGACCTATCCCACCGGCACCGAGCACGTGCTCGTGGTCGAGGACGACCCGGGCGTGCGGGACATCATCACGCAGGTGCTGTCGTCGCGGGGCTACGTCGTGACGGCCACCGACAGCGGCGCCGCCGCGCTGGCCCATGTCGACGCCGGCCTGCGCGTCGACCTCGTGGTGTCGGACGTGATGATGCCGGGGATGTCGGGGCCGACCATGGTGGAGGCGATGAGCGGCCGGCGCGAGGGCCTGCGCGTGCTGTTCCTGTCGGGGTACACGGAGGAGGCGACGGCGGTGACGGGACTGCGCCCGGCGCACGTCGCCTTCCTGCAGAAGCCGTTCTCGTTCAGCGCGCTGCTGACGAAGGTGCGCGAGGCGCTGACGACCCGCCTGCCGTGAGACCGCCGATGAGGCGGTCGTACTTGCCGAGGATGACCTCCCAGCGGTAGTGCGCCTGGACGTAGTCACGCCCGTTGCGGCCCATGGCCGTGCGGAGCCGGTCGTCGGCCATCAGCAGCGACAGCGCCTCGACGAACTCGTCGCGGTCGGCGTAGTAGAGGCCGGCGTTGCTGCGGCGGCAGTGCTCGACCAGCACCTCGGCGCGTGCGTTGCACAGCACCGGGGTGCCCATGGCCATCGCCTCGAGCGCGAGGAGCGACAGGCTCTCGAGCGGCGAGGGCACCACCACCACGTCGGCGGCATCGAGGGCCTGCAGCCGCTCGGCTTCCGGCAGCATGCCGGCGAATCGCAGCCAGGACGTCTCGGGCAGGGGCATGAGCTTGGCGCCCATCAGGGCCAGCGTCGCGTCGCCACCGGCGTCGCGATAGGCGGCGAAGTACTCGAACAGTTCCTCGCAGCCCTTGCCGGGATCGATCCGCCCGCCGTACAGCGCCACGTGGCCGAACAGACGATGGCGGCGCCGGAAGGCCTCGCCGATGCCGCGCTTGCGATCGGCCAGCGGCCGCTCCGGCCGTGGCCCTCGTCCGCGCCGTCCGCGCGGGACGCCCTCCTTCTGGGTCGGCGCCGGGGCCGGCTCCTCGTCGTCGGGGACGAGCGGACCTTCGAGCGGGGCATCGACGCCGCGCCTGGGCTTGCCCTGGCCCTCGGTGTCCAGCAGGTCGACGCCGCAGCCGACCGTCTCCTCGACGATGGTGCGGATGTCGAAGGTCCGCATCAGGAAGGCCTTCTCGCTCTCGGTGTTGAAGGCCACGGCATTGGCCGAGGCGAACAGATCGCGATAGATCCCGAGGTGGATGGCCGGTTCGTCGTGCGCGGTCGGGACGAGGATGCTCTTCTTCGGGGCGATGTGCATGCCCAGCACCGTCGGCGCGTACAGATACGTGAAGAAGATCAGGACGTCGTACTGCTGGTGCGATCGCTGCAGGTAATCGAGCAGCGGCGGGCACCACGGGCCCTGTTCCTCGAGCCACCGCAGTTCGTCCTCGCGGGTGTGCTCGTAGTTGAAGATCCAGTCCGACAGGGTGTTGAACGCCGTCAGGTCCCGCGTGCGGGAGTTGGCGAACCGCCGCACGTTGACCCCGCGGATGCGGTCGGTGCCCTCCGGGTACTCGTTCTTCCAGGTGGTGTACTCGCGGGCACAGGTCGTCAGCACGTCGACCTGATGCCGTGCCGCCATGCGCTCGGCGATGAGCCGGCAGTGGTACTCGGATCCACCGAGGATCTCGGTGCCGTAACGCTGGATGATGAACGCGATCTTCACGGGTGCATCCTGTGTGATCCCGGCCCGATCAGGCGAATGGCGCGAGCAGTGCGTCGAGGTGCGCCTGCAGGCGGGCCTCGCTGAACGCTTCGAGCCGCGCGTGCTGGCCGCGGATGATGTCGGCACGCAGCCGATCGTCGTACGTGAGCCGTCCGAGCAGTTCGGCGGCGTATTCCAGGTCCTTCGGCGTGAACACGACGCCGGCGCCTCCCATCGTCTCCGTCACGGCCGTCGAGCCGTAGGCCAGCACCGGCACCCCGGCGGCCATCGCCTCGAGCAGCGGCACACAGAAGCCCTCGTGCTCGCTCAGCGAGATGTACACGCTCGCGTAGCGGTAGAACGCGGCCAGGTCGGCATTCGGCACCGGGCCCGTGAACCAGAACCGATCGGCCGGCATCTGGTACTTCTCCATCAGGGCGCGCACCGTGGCGTAATAGGACGGCACGGCGTCGTGACGACCGACGAAGATGAAACGATAGTGGCTGTCGACGTACCGCTTGTAGTGCTCGGCCAGCCGGATGTGGTCCTCGATCTTCTTGTTGGGGGCGATGCGCCCGACGAACAGGAAGTTTATCAGCCCGTCACCGAGCACCTTCTCGAGCGCAGGCCGGCGGGGGGCCGCCGTGATCCGCGCGAAGTCGACCGCAATCGGCATCACGCCCGTCGGCGCGAAGCCGAGCGCATCGAGTTCCTCGCGGTTGTACGACGAGTCGCCGAGCGCCAGATCGACGTGACCGACCAGCGTCGCGAGCTCCTGACGCCCGATCATCGCCAGGCGGTAGATCTCGGGGGCGTAGTCGGCGAAGAAGTGCGCCGGGGTGATGTTGTGGTACTGCAGCACGCGTCCGCCGGGCAGTGTGGCGAACGCCTGGGTCATCGGCGACGGCAGGGCGAAGTGGAAGATCGTCACGTCGCCGCGCCGGGCGGCCGGGTCGCTGAACGGGTGGACGTCGTGCCGCAGGTCGTCGTCGATGGTCAGCGCGAAGATCTCGGAGGCCAGCCCGCGCGCCCGCAACAGATCGCGCACACGTCGCGCCGAGTCGCCGATGGCGTCCCCCTTGTGCGCGGCCGGCACCCATTGGTGCACGCTGAGCACGCCGCTCGGCACCCTACTCCCTCGCTCCGCGCGGTGACTCGTGCGCGGAGCGATCCGCCGTAGCCGAGGCCTCTGTACTCGCGGCATCGGCGAAGGTGGACCTCACCGGCAGTGCCCTCAGCGCCGACGGCCGGTACTGCCGCACTTCCTCGAGCTGCTCCTGCAACTCGAACTGATCCCAGAAGTCGAACGAGACCTTCGGCGCGATCCCCGGCGGGGCCGCGAGCGCCTCGTCGACGAAGCGGAGCAGCGTGCCGTCGAAGTCCTGGGCGGCCAGCCGATCCAGGGCCGCATCCTGCGACGCCAGAATCTGCTCGACGAGATCCGCATCGTCCAGGATGGCTTCCATCACGGCGGCCACGTGGGTCGGCGACTTGGTCTCGTACAGCACGCCGCCGCCATCCATCGTCGACGGCACGGCCGTGGCGGCGTAGGCGAGCACCGGCACGCGCTTGTGGAACGCCTCCATCAGCGGCACGCAGAAGCCCTCGTGCTCGCTGGCGCAGAGGAACAGGTCGGCGACGTCGTAGAACGCCGACAGCTCCTCGTTGCTGACGTGGCCGAGGAAGAACACGTCGGGGACCTTCAGCGTCGCGACCAGTTGCTGCAGCATCGCGAAGTAGAGATCGAAACCGCCGTAGGACCCGACCAGCAGCAGCCGCGCCCGCGGATTGCACTGCGTCTTGTAGGCGTGGAAGATCCGGATCAGGTCGTCGATCTTCTTGTTCGGGATCATCCGACCGACGAACAGGATGTTCGTCCAGCCGTCGTCGAAGCTCTCGGCGATGGTGCCGACGGCCGTGTTCGCCAGATGGCTGAAGCTGGGCACGACCGGCAGGACGCCGGTGCGCGGGAAGCCGGCCGCCACCAGTTCCTCGGTGTTGAACGCCGAGTCGCCGAGCGCCAGCACGCAGCGGTCGCGATAGGCCCCCAGCTCGCGCCGCCCCATGAAACAGAGCTGCACGAGCAGCGGGTGCACGTCGACGAAGAACTCCGGCGGCGTGATGTTGTGGTACACGAGCACCATCTTGTCGGGCAGCGCGTAGGCGACGCGGCTGGCGCGCGACCCGATCGAGAAGTGGTGGATGAGGACGTTGTCGGGCGAGCTCACGTCGATGAGATCGCGATAGTCGCGCGTCAGGTGCTCGAGGCGCGGGTCCGCGGTCTGGACGAAGATCTCGGAGTCGTGCCCGGCCGCGCGCAGCACGCGCTGGATGCCCAGCACCTCGTGGCCGATGGCATCGCCGTAGCCGAGCGTGGCGAGGACCTGATGGACGGCCGCCATCTCAGCGCCCCTGCCTTGCCGCACCGGGGCGCCCGCCACGCCGACGACGGACGTCGCGGCGTCCGCCGCGGGGCGGCCCTTCCGGACGCGTCCGC
>NZ_JALHPM010000251.1:0-7369 GCF_022842525.1 Luteitalea sp. | reverse complement strand
GCCCCGTAAGTGCTTTATTTTCAGCGTTTAGATGATGGCGGAGAGGGTGGGATTCGAACCCACGTGACGGTTTCCCGTCTAGACGCTTTCGAGGCGCCCCCGTTATGACCGCTTCGGTACCTCTCCGCGCGAGGTAGGAACGGAGATTTTAGCACGGGGCTGGACGCTCATCCAGCCCCGGCACCCACCCGCCTACCGGGGCGTTTGCGGCAGGGTCGACGGGTTGGGCTGACCGCCGATCGACGGGCAGGTCGTCCCCGTAGCCACCACGGTGGTCACCTGGAGCCGGCGGACGTTGACGTCGACCTCCTCCTTGGTCTCCACCGTCGGCGTCTGACTGGTCCCGGCGGCCGGCTGCTGTTCCGCCTCGTCGGTCCGC
Organism: Luteitalea sp.; assembly: GCF_022842525.1. NCBI lineage: Bacteria > Pseudomonadati > Acidobacteriota > Vicinamibacteria > Vicinamibacterales > Vicinamibacteraceae > Luteitalea > Luteitalea sp. The sequence continues at coordinate 6,990 of NZ_JALHPM010000251.1, read as the reverse complement.
TCCATGTCGCCCTCGCGACGCATCGACGCATCTTCGCGCCCACGCGCCGTCACGACCGTGTTGGCGTGGCGACGGAAATCCTCGACGTCGCCGACCAGTTCGTAGGTGAACGTCTGCGCCGTCGGCGTGGTCGGCGTCGCGGCCGCGGCCGGAGCCGACCCGGCAGCCGTCTCGGGCGTCGGGGTGAGGGCGTAGCTCGAACCCTCGAGGTTCGCCGTCAGGCAGCCCGTGACGCTGATCTCCGGCCCACGCGCCATCGTCGAGTCCTCGGTCGCCGGCGCGCTGGCCTGGGTGGTGTTCGCGTCGGGCTGGTCGTCAGCGCCGCCGCAGCCGGCCGCGAGGACGACGCCCGAGGAGAGAAGAACGGTCGTGCAGAGTCTGGTGAACAAGGGGGTGCGCTTCATGCAACCCTTTTCAGCAAAGGCTGTGCCCGCGCGACGCGCCGCCACGCCGCACGAAAGGCGCCACGCCCCCCACGTCTCGCCGTCGTCGTGCGCTACGCTTGACGCGTGTTTCACGCACGACGGCCGCGCTCGCCGCTCGACACCTGCCTCACGGTGATCTGGACCGTACAGGCGTCGGCCGGGCCGCGCGCGCTCGAGCGGGTGCTGCCCTCGGGCACGGCCCAGTTCGTCATCAATCTCGCAGAGAACAGGACGCGCAGCTACGACCAGCGGCAGGGCTTCCGCTGCACGGAGAACGCTGGTTCCCTGCTCGGCGGGCCACGCACCGGCTACGAGATCATCGACACCGACGAGCAGACCGACGTCGTGGGGGCGTGCGTCGCTCCCGGCGGTCTGGCGTTCCTGACGGCTCCCCCTGCCGCGGCATTCGCGGAGTGCGACGTGCCCCTCGACGCCCTCTGGGGCCATCACGTCGTCGACCGCCTGCGGACACGACTGTGCGAGGCCCGCTCACCCGCCGCACGGCTCGACGTCCTCGAAGCCGCGCTCCTGGCGCAGTGGCGCGACCGAGCTTTGCATCCAGCCGTGGCCTGCGCGCTGGAGACCTTCGCCCGACGCCCGGCCGTGTCGACGGTGCGCGACGCGGTCGAGGCCGCCGGCGTCAGCGCCCGACACCTCATCGATCGCTTCACCGCCCAGGTGGGCCTCACGCCGAAGCGCTTCTGCCGGGTGCGCCGCTTCCAGCGCGCCATCGCACTGGCGCACAGCGGCCAGGCCGAGGAGTGGGCCGCCATCGCGGCCGACTGCAGGTTCGCCGATCAGTCACACCTCGTGCACGAGTTCCGCGCCTTCGCCGGCCTGCCGCCCTCCGCGTACCTCGACCACCGGACGCCGCATCGCAACCACGTCACGTTTCTCCAAGACGACGCGCCCCCCGCCGCGTGACCATGCGCCCATGACCGACACGACCTACCGCACCGTCAACCTCTACCTGATGCTGGACGACGCCAACGCCGAAGTGGCCTTTCTCGAAGCCGGTCTCGGCGGAACGGTCCGGCAGATCGACCGCACGCCAGACGGCCGGGTGACGCACGGCGAAGTGGCCATCGGCGACTCGGTCGTCATGGTGTCGCAGGCCAGCGAGAAGTGGCCGGCCACGCGCAGCGCGATCTACCTCTGGGTGGACGACGTGGATGCGCGGTTCGCGCAGGCACGCGCCGCTGGCGGCCGCGTCGAGAGCGAGCCGGCCGACATGCCGTACGGGCACCGCCACGGCGGCATCATCGACCCCAACGGCAACACCTGGTGGATTGCGTCGCCGGTGCGCAGCAGCGCGCCCTGAGACGCGGCGCGACGGTCAGGCGCGGCGCCGTCGAAAGAAGTCCTGCATCAGGCGCTGCGCCTCGTCGGCGAGCACGCCCTCGACGACCTCGACCCGATGGTTGAGGCCAGGGGCCGCGAGGACCTGCGCGGTGGAGACCACCGCGCCGGCTCGTGGCTCGCGCGTGCCGAACACCAGCCGTGCGATGCGGGCGTGCACGAGCGCGCCGGCGCACATCGTGCACGGCTCGATGGTCACGTAGAGCGACGCACCCGTCAGCCGATACTTTCCTGTATACGCGGCCGCCTGCCGCAGGGCCACGATCTCGGCATGGGCCGTCGGGTCGACGCCGCTGATCGGCCGGTTGTAGCCGCGCCCGACGATGACGCCGTCCTGCACGACGACCGCGCCCACCGGCACCTCGCCGCACGCCGCCGCGGCACCCGCCAGCCGCAACGCTTCACGCATCGGGCCGGTCGGGTCGTCGATCACGGGCGCAGGAGCGTCAGCGGCCATCGGCCGACATTGTGACGCAGGGACGGGGGGCAAGGGACAGGGCGGCGGGGGCAGAGGTCACCGCGAGGGAGGATGGTGCGCCTCGTCGACGACTCGACGGCAGGGCGCGGGTGCGGTGCTGATGCGCTAGTACCATGTGCTCCGTGCCCTCTGGGCCTGGCTCGCCAATCCGTTCACCGGGCCGCTGGAACCCGACGATCCCGTAACGAGCACCCATCACGGGCGGCTGCCCCCCGGAGCTGACGTGGAAAGCAATGTGACATGACACATCAACGAAGACAGTTCCTGAGAAACGCCGGCGTTGGGCTCGGCACACTCTGGCTCACAGGTTGCGCCAGCAACGATGGCACACCAGGCGAAGCCGCCAGGCCGCTCTTCTTCAAGATGTCCCTCGCCGAGTGGTCACTGCACAAGACCATTCTCGAGGACAAGACACTGGACAACCTCGAATTTGCCGCCACCGCCCGCCACAAGTACGGCATCGAGGCCATCGAGTACGTCAACCTGATGTTTGCCGACAAGGCCAGGAATGCCGCCTACTTGGCCGAGCTGAACAAGCGCGCCGCCGACAATGGTGTGCAGCAGCTCCTCATCATGATTGACAGTGAGGGAGGCATGGCCGAGACGGACACGAAGAAACTGGCCGAGTCCGTCGAGAACCACAAGAAATGGGTGGACGCCGCCGCCACGCTCGGCTGCCACAGCATCCGCGTGAACGCATTCAGCAGCAACCCGAAAGCCGAGGAAGCTGCCAAGGCCGCCGTCGAGGGCCTCGGAAAGCTGGGCGAGTACGGGGCAAAGGCGGGCATCAACATCATCGTGGAGAACCACGGCGGCTTCTCCTCCAACGGCGCGTGGCTCGCCGGCGTGATGCGCACCATCAACCAACCCAACGTGGGAACCCTGCCCGACTTCGGCAACTTCTGTGTCGCAACGGACAGCAAGGACGGCGACCCCTGGAGCGGCACGTGCCTCGAGGAGTACGACCGCTACACGGGCATGGCCGAGATGATGCCGTTTGCCAAGGGCGTCAGCGCCAAGGCTCAAGAGTTCGACGCCGAGGGCAACTGCATCGAAACCGACTACCGCCGGATGCTGACAGTGGTGAAGGATGCTGGCTATACCGGCTATCTCGGCATCGAGTTCTCGGGTACGAAGCCGGAGGACGAGGGCATCAGACTGACCAAGGCCCTGTTGGAAGCGGTGGGAGCGGAACTGGGATGATGGTCGTGCGAGATGCCGGCAGGCCGCAGGACATGGCCGGGGCCAGTGCTTCCTGTCGTCGATACAAGAGTGAGGCACCCTGGCATGGCGCCTCACTCTCGAGGTTGAGAGTGATAGGCCGTCGGGTGCCTGGCGACAGGCCTCCCCTCTCTCTATGCGTAAGGAGACCTCCATGCAGCATCGCGTGTTCCCCGCCGCCGCATTGATCGCGGCACTCCTCTGTGTCGCACCGTTCGCCCATGCCCAGCAGAACCAGGCGCCTGAGGGCTTCACGGCGTTGTTCGATGGCAAGACCCTCGACGGCTGGTGGGGCTGGGGAACGAAGCACTACGACGAGTACATGAAACTCGACGCCGCGGCGTTGAAGGCGCTCCAGGAGCAGAGCCGGATCGAAATCCGGAAGCACTGGCGGGTGGAGAACGGCGAACTGGTGGGCTATGGAAAGGAGCTCTTCCTGACCACGAACGAGTTCTACGAGGACTTCGAGCTCCTGGTCGAGTACAAGACCGTGCCGACGGCGGACTCGGGCATCTACCTGCGCGGCTGTCCGCAGGTACAGATCTGGGACTGGACCAAGGCTGGTGGCAAGTGGGAGCTCGGGGCGGACAAGGGTTCCGGCGGGTTGTGGAACAACAAGAAGGGCTCGAAGGGGAGGGACCCGCTCGTGCTGGCGGACAAGCCGTTCGGTGAGTGGAACAGCTTCCGCATCACCATGGTCGGGGACATCGTGACCGTCTATCTCAACGACAAGCTGGTCGTCGACCATGCGCGAATGCACAACTTCTTCCTCCGCGAAGATCAGACCCAACTGCTCGCTGATCAAGAGGGACCCATGCCGAAACGCGGGCCGATCCAGCTCCAGACCTACGGCGACGAGGTCCGCTGGCGGAACGTGTTCATCCGCAAGATCGACGCGAAAAAGGGGAACAACTAGGCTGCGTTTTCGCCGATCGCACCTCCCTGCACTCGGCCAGTTGAATCGTCAGCCAATCGCGGCGGTCGTCTGGGTGACGCTTGCGCCCAACCGAGACCGCATGGTCAGCCTTGTCTCCCGGCGCCTTGTCAGGGACGGCGGGCCACATGCCCGCAGCGCGCGCAGGTCCTGGTCGCCGAACGCGCGGAGGTGCGCCTCGGTCAGGCGATGCTCCCGCCTGGTCCCGTCAACGATCGGATTCTGCGGAGGATGGTGCGCCCTGCCGACGATTCGACGGCAGGGCGCTGAGCGCGCAACGTGACACGCCCGCCGGGGCAGGCGGGCAACACGGATCAGGGGGAGCGTGGATGGTGCGCTTACCGACGATTCGACGGCAGGGCGCCGAGGGCGCAGCGCGAGGCGACCGCCGCTGAAGCGGGCAGGGCGGACCAGACGAATGCAATGAAGATGGTGCGCCCTGCACGATTCGAACGTGCGACCTCCTGGTTCGTAGCCAGACGCTCTATCCAGCTGAGCTAAGGGCGCGTAGGGACTGGTGCACGGTTGCCCGACGAGAACGTCGGCTCCACGCACAGAATTCGGAGTCTAGCATACGGGCGGCTCGTCCGCCACCCCCGCCCGCCGCAGCACCGGTTCGGCCACCTCGCGAATCCGGCGGGCCAGCGCCTCGGGATCCATCTCCTGGTACCGCGGCAGGAACAGCTCCACCGACAACGGGCCGGCATAGCCCCGGGCCGCGAGCAGACGCAAGGTCGACTCGAGCGGCGCGACCCCCTCGCCGGGCAGGACCCGGCTGGCGCTGTCGAGCAGTTCGCGCGGCAGGTCCGGGACGTCCTGGAAGTGCACGTGGCGGACCTCGCCGGGGCGAAGGTCGTCGAGGTCCTCGGCGCGATTGAGGCCCGACCAGAAGTGATAGCAGTCCAGCACCACGCCGACATTCGGATGAGCGGCCTGCCGCAGGACCCGCAGCGTCGTCGGCAACGTCGCCATGTACGGCGAGCTGCGCACGAACTCGACGTTGAAGCCCAGGCCATGGGCGGCGGCGACATCGCCCGCCCGACGCATCGCCTCGGCGACGCCGCCATAGTCGTCGATCGACAGACGGCGGGTGCCGCCCGTGTGCGCGTAGGCCCGCGGGATGCCCAGTGACGCGAAGAGGTCGAGGCGCGTCCGCAGCTGCTCCAGCGCCGCCGCCTGGTGCGGTCCAGGCTCGAGCAGCCCGTCGATCTCCACCGCGCCGTGCACGGCCGTCAGGCCGTTGTCGGACAGGACCGCCCGCGCATCGGTGCGCGTCTGCGCCCGGAGGAAGTCCTCGACGATGGTGGCGTGCAGCTCGACCTGCGTGATGCCCGCCCTGGCCCATCCCTCGAGCGCCCGTCGATATCCCGCCGGAGCGGACGATGTGGTGTGGAGGCAGAGACGCACGTCGCGTGGCGACCGACGATCGGCCGAGATGGCGCATGCTACCGCACCGACACCGCGCGGCGCGCCGCCACGCCTCGCGCCGCACATGCTCTGCTAGCATCTGCCTGACCTCGCCGCTGGCAGGCGAGGCTCGACGCGTCCCCATGACTCCCCCACCTTCGCGCGGACTCAGGCTCCTCGGCATCGCGCTGGCGGCGTGCGCCTTCGCCGTCCTCACCGGCACGGCCGCACCGCCCATGCGTGCCGCGCATGGCACGACCGTCGCGCGCGCCGGCACCGGACGCATCGAGGGCACCGTCACGCTGCCGGATCGTCGAGCCACCAGGACCAGCGACCGCTATCAGTCCTCGACCGGCGAGGCGCGCGACGTCCAGGACGTGCCCGCCGTCGTGTACCTCCTCGGCGCCATGCCGGGCACGGCCGCGGCGCGGCCCTCGGGCCCGCTGGCCCTGACGCAGAAGGGCGAAGCGTTCCAGCCGCCATTGCTCGTGGTGCCGGTGGGCGCCCGGGTCAACTTCCCCAACGGCGATCCCCTGTTCCACAACGTCTTCTCGTACTCGCGCGCCAGGCGGTTCGACCTCGGGCGGTATCCGAAGGGCGAGGCCAAGACCGTCGTGTTCGACAGACCCGGTTACGTCAAGGTGCTCTGCGAAGTCCACAAGTGGATGCGCGCCGGTGTCCTCGTCGTGGAGAACCCCCACTACACGCTGCTGCCGGATCACGGGCGCTTCCACCTGGATGACGTGCCGGCAGGACGCCACCGCGTGGTGGTCGAGACGTTCGACCGTCGCGCACAGGCCGAGGTGCTGGTCCCCGAGGGTGGCACGGCGACCGTGACCCTCTCGCCGTGAGCGGCGCTGCGGCCGCCCGCGGCTCGCGACTCGGCACGCTGCTGCGGCGGCCTCTGCGCGACGTCAGCTTCCGGGTGCGCCTGCTGGCAGCGCTGGTCGGCAGCGTCGGCATCCTCGGGCTCAGTGGGCTGCTCGTCGTCGGCATCCAGACGCAGCGGCAGGTCGCCTGGGTCGTGCAGCACCGGGCCGAGCAGACACGCCGCGCCCTCGCGGAAGTCGAACGACTCCGTCGGGCCGAACTCGAGCGCCTCGTCCTTCGCCTCAGCAGCTCGATCCGCATCGTCGCCGCGCTCGATTCGGTGGTGAATGGCGGCG